>QCEM01000061.1 GCA_003280605.1 SAR116 cluster bacterium AG-355-O21
GTTGTCGGTTTGATGAGGCCGATGATGATCGACACCAGGGTTGTTTTGCCGGCGGCCGAATGGCCAACAATACCGATCACGTCGCCAGGTTTTGCGGTGAAGTTAATATTTGATAGGATGGGCCGATCCAGACCATCGACTTTATAACCGACGTTTTCAACGACGAGATCGCCATTTGGATCTGCCGGCACAACGGTTGATCGAGGCTTCTCGACGCCTTCAGCGAGCGTTCTTTCAATGACTTGATAATCGCTGCGCAAATCGCCAATTTGTTGATAACTGCTGACCATGGATTCCAGTGGCTGCAACGCCCGGCCAACCAAAATGACCGATGCCATCATCGCCCCTGGTGACATGGTGCTGCCAGGCGTCATGATTTCCATCGCTGCCGCCGTCATCACCGTCATCTGAATGACCATCCGCAACATTTTTGTCGTCGCACCGATGATCGACGCACGTTTGCTTGCCACGGTTTGATAGTGCAATGCTTCGGCACTGCCGGCATGCCAGCGATTGACGATTGTTGGCGACATGCCCATTGATTCGACGACATCGGAGTTGCGCACCGCAACCGATGCTGTCTTGGTTGTGGCACTGAGACTTACTGTTGCTTTATCCAGCGCCGCTTTGGTTATGCGATCATTGACGATTGCGAGGACAAACAGGATCACCGCACCGAGGGTCGCAAAAACACCGACCCAAAAATTAAGCACAAAAAGCACCAAAATAAATAATGGTACCCAGGGCGCATCGAGAACGTTGAACATCGTTTGGCTTGTTAAGATCATCCGGAAACGATTCAGCGCTTGCAGGGAACGAATTGACT
Source organism: SAR116 cluster bacterium AG-355-O21 (assembly GCA_003280605.1). GTDB lineage: Bacteria > Pseudomonadota > Alphaproteobacteria > Thalassobaculales > Thalassobaculaceae > TMED26. The sequence continues at coordinate 827 of QCEM01000061.1, forward strand.
TTACTGTCCCCCGATCGAGTGCGCTTGACAGCGAACATTGAAGCAATCGCGCGCTCAACCTGCGATCGACAAAGTTGCCCACATGTAAAAACACGTAAGACCGCGCAACATCGATCACCGCCTGAATAAACAGCGCGAAGACCGCCATGATGAACAAGGCCGCCAAGGTTGCCAAGCTGTAGCTGGCCAGGACACGCGTGAACACCGCAAACATGTACAATGGCAGCACAAGGATAAAGAGGTTCACAAAAAAGCTGAAGACAGCAACGGTAACAAACGCCCCGCGGCATGCTCTTATGACGTCTTGCAAAGCACTGCGTATTTCGACTTTTTCCGAGAGGGGTTCCGTGGTGCTCATTAAATGCGCTTTTTAAATTTCAATGGTGATGTTTAGATCTACCCAGTTTGCAGATCTTGCCTGGCCATAATTAAGGTTAAGTCAAAGACCTTTAATTAGTATCTGTGCTTACACCAAGGGCTACGTAAATTCAATGCCGATCGCCAACCAAACATCGCTGCCTTGAACCGACGCAAGTGTTAAGATATGCCGGTTAATTGCAGTAGCTGGCCGGCGGGGCATAAGTTTGACTTTGATGTATCGAATAAATCGACACATCGGCTTTGCTAATGCGGGGCAATTTCGAAAGGAGTAGAGGGAATGAGTAAGATTCTTCTCGCTTGGGAATTAGGTGATGGTCTTGGGCATGTCACACGACTCTTGAAAATTGCCGAAGAATTACGCTCTCGCGGCCATGATTGTATCATTGTTGCACGGGATATTGAGAATGCAGGCAGGCTGGCGCAAAAGGCCGGCTTTGATACGATTGCGGCACCGACGGTAAATGTATATTTGGCCGCCGCGAACGGTCGTGATCCTACCTCGGCGTCGGATATACTTGCCTTTATCGGGTTCACTGAGCCACACCGCTTAGCGCCAATGGTCAAGGCTTGGGATGCTTTGGTCCGCCGTCTTGATCCTGACCTAGTGATCCTTGATTATGCACCAACCGTGCGGTTGGCCATTGGTCCGTCACGGCCGGTTGTCGTCATCGGTGACGGTTTTACAACCCCGCCTGGGATTGACGGTAAATGCCCAAAGTTCCGTTCCTCGCCGCAAATAATCGCGGAAGATCAAATTTTGGCGACCGTTCAGGCCGTGCAGGCAGAATATGGCGGCTGGTGTCCGCACACGCTGCCGGAATTATTCGAGGGTGACCGGACTTTTATCATCACTTTGCCGCAGCTTGATTGTTTTGGGCGAATCCGCCTGGTGCCTGCTGTTGGGCCCTTAGCATCGCTTCCAAAACCTGTCGAAGACACCCCAACGGTCGACTATTTTGCGTATCTGTCGGTGACCGCGAAAGGTATCGATAAATTTCTCAAGGCGTTGTCCGTATCCGGCCTTAAGGGCTCGTTGTTTTTGCGAGGCAGCACTCAAAAACAGCGCCAGCAGTTGACAACAGAGAATTTGACAGTTCATGAAGGGCCGCAAGATATGGCTCAAATGGCGGCGATGTCGCGCCTGCTTATTCACCATGGGGGTGTTGGTACCTGCGAGACATTACTTGGTTTGGGCCGGCCACAGCTTATTTTGCCGCGGCATGTGGAGCAGCGTTTAAATGCCCGCGTGCTGGTTCAAGACAGGATCGCAAAATCACTCAATAATATCGTGGAGCTGGAAATCGATGCGATTGTCGCCGAGACCCAAGCTGCTGTTAACGATGCGACATTGGCGACGCGTGCGCACAAGGTTGCAAACCAGTTGGCGGCACGGCCGCATGCCTCGCTTGATCGGATTGTCAGCAACTGCATTGAGCTTTTATCTTAGAAGCTTATCATGTGGCCCTTGTGACCTGCGAGGAAGCCAAATTCACGGTGCGTTTTTTACCGTCGTTTAACCTGCTAACGGAATGCGAGATATGTGGACCGGACCATGTCTTTTGATACTGACCTAAATCGTCTTATTGCAAATTCTGTTCGCCTTGAAACGGCGCGTTACGCGGGCATTCTGGGTTTAGCGCCATCAAAAGGTGCCCGGTCGCCGGTGCTTTGGAACGCCGCCTTTGCCGCCGCCGGCAGTGATGCCTGCATGCTGCCGCTAGATGTTGCTGCTGCTGAATTGCCGGCCTTGCTGGCATATTTGCGCGATGATTCGCGCTTCCTCGGCGGCGCGGTGGCGGTGCCACACAAACAAGGTCTGTTGACCTTACTGGATCACCTGGAGCCGGAAGCCGCGCAAATTGGTGCCGTTAATGCAATTTATCGGAGGCCCGATGGGCTTTTGGTGGGGGCCAATACCGATGGCGCCGGCGCACTTTCAGAAATCACCAATGTGGTTGGCGGGCCGGATAAGCTTGCCGAACGGCGAGCAATGGTGATGGGGCTTGGCGGCGCAGGTCTTGCTGTCGCGGCTTATCTGGCCGGCAAGGTCGCCAATCTCAGGGTGACAAATCGAACCGCCGCGCCGGCGGAAGAATTTGCCGGCCGTATCGCTGCTGAAGCAGTGCCTTGGCCATTAGCGACGGCCAGGCTTGAAAACTGTGACTTATTGGTGAATTGCACCGCTATCGGCTTTGACGGCGGACCGGCGGGCAGTCCTTTGCAGCCCGATCAACTGGCTGTCCTGCCGGCGCATGCTGTCGTTTATGATATCATTTATCAGCCGTTGCAAACGCCGTTATTGGCCGCTGCGGAGGGCCGTGGGTTGCAAAATCGTAATGGCCTGGGGATGAATTTAGAACAAGCCGTGATTGCTTTTGCGAAGGCAAATCGGGGGCTGTTAAGCGATGCTGAGATCAGAGCTGTGATGCGTGATGTCTGAGGGAAAATTTGCGCCGCCGCCGGTGACCGCCGCCGCCAAGCTTGGGGTGCGCAAACGTATTTTAATCTTGCCGGCCGACAGCGGTTTAACGGCAGTTGATTTTGACGAGGTTTTCATTGGTTCGCTCGAAAAAATAGCCGACCGTTATCAGCTTGTTTTGCCGGTTGATGATGGCCTGCGGTTGCCAATTGGCGGCGATCAATTATCGCTGGCGTTCCTCTGCCGGGAAGAACACACCCTGGCGCAGCTATCCAAGCGCATGGTAACGGGTGATATCTTATTTCAGCCGTCAGCTGCGACCATCCTTGATTTGATGCGCCGGCAACGGCAAACCTTGGTCATGGCAGCGGCGAGGGATGCCGGCCATGTGCTAACATCTGCCGATTTGGCGACTGAGCGTGGCGGCAGTGGAATTGGTCTTGAATGGCGGCAGGAGATGGTCGGTCGGCGGCTATTGTATCCGGTCAGCTGCGGTCAAGTGGTCGATTTTGGCTATATTTCGGAGGATTTCGAGGAGCATCGCCAATGATCAGTGTGGTTCTGCGCGCGAAAAACGAAGCTGCTTGGATTGGTCGATGCTTAACCGCCCTGGCCCGCCAAACAGTGCCGGATATTGATGTTATCTTGGTGGATAACGAATCGACCGATGATTCGGTTGCCATTGCGGCGCGGTTTGGGTGTCAAATTCGTCATATCGACCGGGCCGAATTCTCTTATGGGCGGGCGCTCAATCGCGGCATTGATGCCGCCCGGCATGAAATCGTTGCCTTGGTCTCCTCGCACTGCGTGCCGGTTGACGACCTATGGGCGGCCTATTTACTGGCTCATCTAGGCCCCGATGGCGATGAGCGGGTGTGCGGCATCTATGGCCGCCAAGAACCATTGCCGGAAACCAGCGCGATCGACCGGCGTGACTTGTGGACCACCTTCCGCGATGAACGGGTGCGCCAAACCCGTGATTATTTTTTCCACAATGCAAATTCAGGCATTCGCAAGTCAATCTGGCAATCCGACCCGTTCGATGAAGAAATCCGCGGAGTTGAGGATCGTGAGTGGGGTAAACGGATGATTTCGCAGGGCTATCAGATCGTCTACGAACCGGGAATGCGGGTCTATCACCACCATGGCATTCATCAGGGCCGTGATGAGGGGCGGGCGAAGCGTGTAGCCGAAGTCATTGATGTCATCCGAACAGGAAAGCAATCATGAGCGCCGAACAGCAGCCCTTGGTTATTATTCCGGTTTTGGCCGGCGCAGGTGGTGTTGAGGACATGTTGCGGCCGATCCGTGACCGATCGAGTTTTCAACGGACCATTGAGGCCGCCCTGACCGAACTTGCCGAGGCCATAGTGGTTGTTACCACCGATGATGCAAAGGTTACGACAGCGGTCGAGGCACTGGGCCATCCGCGGCTGCGGGCGCATAGCCGTATTATTATCCCCTACACGCCTGCTGTTTCCGCTGTTGCAGATGCCTATGGGGCGGAAATAATCGTAGTCCTGGAGCCAACCCATCCGTTCCGGCCGGCCGGCCTGATCGCCCGCACCGTTGCAAATCTGCTCGACCGTGATGACCTTGACAGCGTGGTTTGCGTGCGCCGCTTCAAGGCTAACTTGTGGCAAGCACGGGAGGATGGCTTGATCGATGCGCTTGGGCCGGGCGGTAATCGCACCGTACCAACTTATTACCAAGAACTTGTGGGCCTTGGCCTTGCGACCCGCCGTGAGGTCTTAGCTAAAGGCCAACGCTTAGGGGACGCTGTCGGCTTTGAACTGGTTGATCAAATCTGGGGTTTGGTGGACATTCATGACGCCTCAAGCCTGACCCTTGCAGAGGCCTTGGCGGACCATTTTGCGCAATTAGAGGACCATGTGAAGTGACACAATCAGATCGCGTCATTGCCATTATTCCGGCCCGCGGCGGCTCAAAAGGCTTGCCGGGAAAAAATGTTCGCATGATCGGCGGTAAACCGCTGATCGCGCATTCGGTTGAGCATGCCTTACAAGCAGGTGTTTGTGATCGGGTTCTGGTCACCACCGACGATGCGGCGATCAAAGCGGCAGCCGTCGCCGCCGGCGCATGGGTGCCATTTATGCGCGACGGCAGTTTAGCTGAGGATCTGACGCCTACCGAGCCGGTCTTGAAAGACGCTTTAGCGCGCGCCGAGTCCCTTGACGGCCCTTTTGACATCGTTGTTTTCTTGCAACCAACGGATATCTTCCGGCGCCCGGAATGGATCAAAGATGCGGTTACCCGGCTGCGATCCAAGCCTGAGTTAGACAGTGTGTTCGTGGCCAATAAAACGCATAAAAATTTCTGGTATCAGAAATCTGACCAAAGTTGGGCACGGGTGTATGACTGGATGGCCATTTATGGCCCACGGCAAACCCGCACGCCGCTGTTTCGCGAGGATACAGGTCTTGCCAGCGCCCTGCGTGCGGCGCTTATTCGGGCCGGGCGGCGAACCGGTGATCACGCCGAAGTCATTGAAATTGACGATACCGCATCGGGAATTGATATCCACACCGCATTTGATTTCCATCTGGCTGAGACGGCATTGGCCTGGATTGAAAAAAATGGTTGGGATTGAAAACATGGTTGGGACTGATTGCCCCGGGTATCATCAAAATGAGCGCCGGCATGGGTGAGTTAGACGATGGCCTGAATGCGATGTTTGCGAGCCCTATTTGGTGCAAACACTGGGCCGACGCGCCTGCGGTCAATGCTGAACTTGCAACCATTATTCAGGCTAAAATGGAGTTTGCGCCTGGCCTCAATCTTAGTAATATTGGCGGCTGGCATTCGGACGGCGACTTGTTGCGATGGCCGGGTGCGGCCGTTGAGACCCTTGCTGATTGGGTTAGCCAGGGCTGCCAACAAATGATCGAGCAATCGCGTAATCCAGCCTTCAGTATCTCACTTAAAACATCGTTTTCGTGCTGGGCCAACGTTTCCGGAAAGGGTGCCTACAGCAGTATGCATAACCATAACCCGGCGCTGTTCTCGGGGGTTTATTACGTTGATCCAGGCGAGCCGGCCGCGCCGCAGTCCAAAAGTGGCTTGATCGAGTTCATGGATCCGCGGGTGCTTGCCGGGCCGGTGCCCTCGCAAGCATTTCACCCGCCGGTATTATTGCAGCCAAAAGCCGGCATGATGCTGATCTTCCCCGGCTGGTTAATGCATTTTGTGCATCCCTATCAAGGATCGGGGCAGCGCATCTCAATTGCTTTCAATCTGCGCGTCAAATCTTATGATTTGAATGATCTGGGAAGCACTGGTTAAGGCCGTTAACGCGGCTCCTTATTCAGTTTCCCGCAAACGTGCCGTCAAACTTTCAATGTCTTGGCGCAGCCGCCTCACCTCTGCGTGCACGGCTTGGCTATGGGCCGGCTCAGATGACAGCAATTGGCGCAACACGGCTAAGTCGTGATCCTGTTCCCGCAACCATGGCTCAATAATCGCCATGGCCGGCTCAATATCAGCGGCATGGCGATCCATTGCGGCGGGCAACGGAAACCCATCCGGGCCGTCGGCGTTTTCAAACAGCGAATACAGTTGCTGTAACCGGGCCGACTCAGCCACCCCAAGGGTGTTGAGATCAATGCGCTTATTGTGGCGCAGGGCAGGATTTAAAAAATCTTCCACCTCCGGGCTGACGGCGTCGATTTGAACCGGCCACTCGATCTTCAAACGTTGCCCTAGCTGGCCAATCGCCTGCTGCCAATCCTGCAGCAAGTGATCATAGGTCAGGGCGGCGCGTGGGAGCTGCCGGCTGCACCGTTCACCCTCGATAAGATAACGCCACCACAATAAGGCGCCATGGCTTGCCGACAGACCGTCCCGGCGGCTAAGTGATTGCACCACTTCTGAGGGGTGGCGAAGGATGAAGGCAACGCGCAGATCAAGGTCACAGGCGGCTGCTGCTTGCTGCCAAATCGGTAATAGTCTGCACAGGCGTGGATCTTTAATTGCGAATAAGGAGACGTTCGCAAAATCGCGCTGGACGATGTCGGCAATGCGGGCGGCGAAGCTTTCGGCGACCGGTGTTGTTGCCCAATTTGCCGGCCAAGGCCGGAAATCGGCCCACCACTTGGCCATCGCAACAAGCATTTCTTCATGCAGAAGATTAAGATCCTGATGTTCCCAAAAACCGGTCTCATTGTCGTTGGCACGGGCCGCCAATAACGCCGTGCCAAGATCACAACCCATCAGGTTGACCAGGCGTGTCAGCGCAGATGTGCCGCTTCGATGCATACCAACAACCAATAATGCTGTGCGTTTTTTTGCAGGTTGGCTCATGATCTCGAGGCTCTTTTCCAAACCGGTTCGGTGCGTAAGCTTTCGGCCAAACTATACGCCTCGCCGAGGGCGATCGATAGGTTTGGGTTATAGGCCGGGTCGTGGTCCAAGTCAGCGCCCCAGGTATCACGCATATAGGCAACTTCTTTGGCAAACCGCGCACTTTCGGCGGGGTCGCGGTTGTCGCCGCGGGAAATAGATTCTTTGTGAACCAGTTCAACCGCCGGCAGCAGCAGCGTTGCGTAACCGGCCGCATGAAGCCTGAGGCACAGATCAACATCATTGAAATCAATCGCCAAGTTTGTGGCGTCAAAGCCGTTCAGGCGGTTGAAAATACTGCTGCGCATCATCAAGCAGGCCGCCGTCAATGCCGAGGGTCGGTGACTGGCGACGGCGCGATACAAAGGGCCGGGGTCATCGGCCGGCCGGCCAGCATCACCATGGCCGGCCACGCCGCCAAGCCCAAGGATAACGCCGGTATGTTGAACCCGTCCATCCGGATAGAGCAAACGGGCACCAACAGCGCCAATTTCCGGGCGCAGCGCCTCGGCGGCTAATCGGTCCAACCAATCGGCGCTGATAACTTCGGTATCATTATTTAAAAAGCAAAGCAGCGGCGCGGTTGTTGCCGCGGCGGCGCGATTGTTCAGCCCGGCAAAATTGAACGGCGCATCATCGCGGATGATCGTTACCCGCGGGTCATCGGCTTTTAACTCTGCCAGATAGTCCAAGGTTGCTTGGTTTTCGCTGGCGTTATCAATAATGATGATCTCCAGCGGGTGCTTGCTCACACTTTGGCGGACCGCTTGCACACATGGCATCAACACCTCTAAGCCATCGCGGGTTGGGATAATGACAGCAATGGCGGCGGGTGCCGGTGCTGATGGGCGGCGCACGTCAACGATCCCATGTGGCTCGATCTGCCGGGCGTCGGCGCCTGGCAGGGATGTTTGTAAATATGTCCTAACGGCCTGAAAATGCGCATCTAATCGCGGCCGTGGCTCGATCCATTCACGATCCGGCAGGTGGCTCAGGATATGCGGTATGTGGGCAATCTGCTCAGGGGTGTCGCCAACGGCAGTCACCAAGCCGAAGATCAGGCTTTCAAAGGTCGTGTCTTCAGCCATGCCGCATCGCTGATCCCATAGATCGGCGCGAACCAAAATCGCCCCGCGCAGGTAACCTGTTGACCAAAACAGATCAGGGTCCCAGTCAGGGAGGAAGACAGGGTTGATGCGTTCTCCCATGCCGGTGACATGATCATAGTCACCGTAAACCAAAGCAATGCTTGGACAACGCTGGATAAGCGCGGCGAATTCAAACACTGCCATGTCATGCAGGACGGTGTGGTTGGAAAGTAAAATGATGTGCGTGTCGCCGTCACTGGGCCGCCGGTCAGTGACACTGCGGGTTGTGAGCTGCCGCGCCGGAATGGCTAAAGGGCCGAGATCAAGGGCCACACGGGCGCTGTATCCGGCGCGGTCATGGGCAATTATCCATTGCTGATAAACGGCCGCGCTTGAGGCGGCGGTATCGGCATTGGCCGGTAAAGCCCGAGGCGACGAGAAACGTGCCCGCAAGCGCTGCCAGAAGGTTGGAAAATCCGTTATCGCAAGGCCTAAAATTCGAAAAAAGCGGTGCATCAATTATCGCTTGTTGGAGCCGGTCAACCGCCGCCGAATGCGCATCCATGTGCCGGCAAGGCCATGGCGGCGCAGCGACTGGCCAATCACCATCGCATAATGACCGACTAAACCCAAGCGCGCGCGTAGCCGGATGATCCATGGGGATTGATAGCGTGGGCGTTGTGCCGGCTGCTTCGGCAGCTTATCAACGACGGCCAAAAATCGCGCTGCGGCCGCTTGCCACGTGAAGCGAGCAGCATGTCGCCGCGCCAAATCGCTATGCGCTGCTAATAACGCCGGCTGATCATGATAAGCGGCAATTTGAGCGACCATTTCATCCAGATTGGACATCAGCAGCGGTGTTGTTTCTGGATGCGCACCAACATCAAACGCAAGCCCGATTGTACCTTGTGCTTGTGCTTCCAGCAGCGGCAGGTTGAAGCCTTCCCAAAGGCTGCAAGATAAAAATATATCTAAATCCCGCAAATAAGCGTCGCGTTCTTCATCGCTTGCATTGAGATGCACAGCAATGCCTTGGTCGCGAAAAGCTTGCGCCTCTAAATCGGTCCCCCGGCCCATGACTTCAAACTGACTGTCAATCCCGCGCCGTCGTGCCTCGGCGACGGTGTCCAAAAACAACTGATTACCTTTATAATTGGCTTCGCCGGCACCAAGGCGCATCAGCGTACCGATCCGAAATTGCCGTCCAACAGCGGCTTGGCCGATGCCTGCTGTGGGTTGGCTGACATGATCAACGCCATTGCTGATGACCGTTGCGGCGGGCCAACCGATATCGTGGGCAACAAACCGTGAAATGGCGATAACGGCGTCAACATTCGGGTAAATATGATGCTGTTTGACGTGGATGATGCGTTGGCGTTCCTGGCGATCGTGGTCAAACAAATGCGGCGTTGGGTCACCATGCTCCCAGGCAATGCAAATAAATTGATCGCGTAACTCCGGCAGAATTTCAA
>QCEM01000062.1 GCA_003280605.1 SAR116 cluster bacterium AG-355-O21
CCGCGCACGATCAATGGCACGGTATCCAACCAGTGATCCACCGCTAACCCCCAACCAATTTAGGTAGTGTAGGCATTTTGGAAAACTTTTTGGGGAAATTCTCTGGGGACTTTTCGGATTTGTCTACATTTCCTGCATTCCCTTCCTCAATCGAGATAAATTTGGCAAAAGTGTAATAAGCCTTAGAATGGCCCAATACCCCCTTATTACACCTTGGGTTAATCAATTGTTTTAATTGATAAAGTTAGAATGACTAAATGCGTAAATTATAAAAATCCCGCCGTTGTAAATACGAATTTATCTAAATTAGAAATGAGATTAATTAGATCCCTGTTTGATTTAACCTACTGTAAACGGTACATAATATTTAATCTGATTACCCAACCATCAAATTGTTAATTAAACGCATTCTAAGACTCATACACTGGCATTAGATCAGTCTTAGCTACACACCTACCTTAGATAGCTAACAGGACTCAGCAAGTCTCCTGGCAGCTCCTAATGTGTTGATGATGATTTTGGATAAGTGCCGGTGACCTTATTAACCATTACCCCCACCTAGGCCATGGCGACCGCCCCGGGGCTTAGCTAGGAAGCATCTGTGATCAACTGATTAAATCTGGGTCATCTAGGTGATGTACAAACTGATGTACAAAATTTACCTGTTGATCCAACTCTCAGGATAACTACCCTACTGATATTGCTTAGAACGAAATAGGTAATGGTGCTTGTAAGAAGCGTTCACTGCCTAATCGAAGCACCATCACCATCGTGTTGCATGCGATATCAACATCTTATCGCGCTCATGAGTTGGATCAACAGGTACGTTTTGTACCACAGTTTGTACCCCACCAGGGCCATGCCACCCCTTGCCGTATTATATAGGCACGGTCTGCAACAGATTGGGTGCCGCACGTGTCAACCAGCGCGGTGGACGTAATTGGTGGAACAGGGTTTGAAGATGCGCGTTTAGGTAGAAAAAATACTACTATAATACCCTTTAAAGGCACTCTAAGGGGTGCTGGACGGGCGTTGAGGTATCGGCTGGTAGGCTGGGTGCGGAGAGGTAGCTAGGGGCCGTGTACGGGGCTGTGAGGGGGTTAAATTCTTTTATTCCCAACAGACCAAACAAACCCGAGCGCGTTTAAACGGTCCTTCCGGTCCGGCGACATTTTTTCGACATTCGAGCGTTGCGTGCCCACCCACGTGCCCAGTCTGAAACCGTCCTCTTGATGTTTGTCCGGGACGAGGCAATGGCCCTCTCGCGTATGGAATGCTTTTAAGGCCGCAAACCCTTCCTCCCATTTCTGGGCGTGGGGATCCCAAACAAACCCGAGCGCGTTTAACCGGTCCTTCCGGTCTGGCGACATTTTGTCGACCTTCTGGCGTTGCGTGGTCACCCACATGCCCAGTCTGAAACCGTCCTCTTTATGGTTGCCTGGGACCAGGCAATGGCCCTCCCGCGTATGGAACTTTTTTAAGAGGCCGTAATTTACGTCCCAGGTGATTACTAACCGGTCGGTGGTCCTGGTGGTGATGCTGCTGATCACGCGCGCGATATCGGCCTGGGGTCCAATTATTTGGATCTTGGTTCCAAAGCCAGTTGGGTTAATCGGCTTACCTAAACCTTCTTGCTCTCCCAGATCGCGGAGGATGTCTGCAAGCTCGTTGTCATGCTCTCGCATCGCGTTCAAAACGTCTACGACCGCGTCGAACCTCTCGCTTTGGATCGCCTCATTGATGCTGTCTTCGTCACCCGAATCTGCAAACAACGGTACGAGGATATAACCTGTCGTCTTCTCTGATGGACCACTAGGTTTACGCATGGCGCGGCCGACCGCCTGTGCGATATCCACACGGTTCTGGCGCGGATCGATGAAAGCGACCATATCAACAGCGGGGATGTTCACGCCTTCTGTCAGACAGCGGGCGTTTGTGAGTATCGACTTTGGCGCATCTGCAAAACCAGCAATAGCATCACCGCGCGCGGCGCTGCTTTGTTTCCCGTTGACGTGGCCAATCGCAAATTCGGGCAGGAGCCGTTTCATTCCAGACGTGTTGTCGGACGCAAAATCCTCGGCGGAATTAACCCTGCTGTGGAAGGTAATGATCTTCCTGGCATCGACTTTTGAAACCGCTTTCTCCAAGGCAATCTGGTTCGCCACCCATTGGGTCGCGACCGGATCGCCATCAACAAGCGTAATCCCATTCCGCCGAACAAAGTCATCAACCTGCTGCTTATCGATCAGTGATATGACGACTTTATATGGGCAGATAACGCCCAGCTCGGCGGCCGCACCAAACGTCAGCGTATGGGCGCGGGGTCCATAAACGGTCTCATCATCCATAGAGACGACTTGGAGATCCCCGTCCTTATCCTGTTTCCGCGTATTGTAGTGACGAGGTGTCGCTGTAAAAAATAGCCGTTTGCGGATGGCTAATTTGTCATCGAATAGCGCAAAACCGAATGCCGATTTAGCAAGGCCAACCGTTTTGTGCGCCTCATCAAAGATCCCAACATCAAAAGGCGGCAAGCCAACTGTTGCGGCGCCCACCACCGGTGAAGATTGGTAGGTTGAGAAGACCACCTTCACCGTATTGGAGGGGCGTTGGAGAAACGACCTCACCATCTCGGGGTCAGTGTCGACCCGAAACCCCGCCTCTTTTTGGTCGATGTTCAGCCCATCATTCTTGAGGCCAACCGTCTTATCGGAGCAGACACATATGTATGAGAACAGGTCGCCCCACCCGCTCTGTTCACTCCACTCTTTCAGAGTTTGCTTCAGCAATGACAGAGAGGGGAGAAGCACTAAGACGGTTTTAGGGTTGAGGGCTTCCGTCGCCCACAGCGAGACAAAAGTCTTTCCTGTCCCGCACGCCATAACAACATTGGCACGGTCATGCTCGACCAATGAGGCAGCGATATCCTCTAACGCTTGCGTTTGATATCGGGGGTCAGGTGCCGCTTTGATAACTGGGTCCGGCAAGGATTTAATGCAGGCGATGATCTGCGCGAACGCCGCCTCGGATAAATCCCGAAACTCTTGACCGCTTACAAACCGGGACCGGTCAGCCGCAATCTCGCGGAGCGTGTCAGCGGTTGAGAAAATTACCCTTTCCTCGAATTGATCCGAGAGGGAAAGGAAGGTTGAAACTTCGCCAAAAGAAAGGGTCTTGGCCTGGCGATATTTCGCCTGGTAGGCGACATATCTGCCGTCAAAGGTCTGATAAATTCCGTCAATACCTGCGTCATGAGACGGCAGATTGAAGCGATCTCGGATTAATACTGGCATGTTGCCGGTGACCCAATGCTGAGCGCACTGATTGATGATCTGCGTCTGCAAATAGCCTTCGATAAAAATCTCGAAGACGTCGCCTCGATCTTTTTCTGCGGGTAACAGGTCTATGCGGCCTTGGAGATCTCGAAAACTTCAGACGTTATCGAAAATCCCCTCCTGCAGCCAAAACGCAGTTCTATAGTGCTGAGGAGAGGAGATCTGTTTTCCTTCGTCTGTTGATTCTTCCGAACTCACTTCACTGTCACCTTGATATCCGCCCCATCGAACCGTTCACCGAATGCGCGCTTCATCACATCAATAAGCTCGTTTTGATAATCGGCACAAATGATAAAGCTATCGTGAACTGGCAGCACAGGAATGTCTTTTCTGGCGAAGTGCAGCATTATCTGCTCCGCTAATTGGCTGTCGATGAACTGTAGGCGCAAACCTTGCCCAGTGTAGAATGCATCCGCGATGGCATGATGTTTCTGGAGGATGCGCTGGCTGAGCTGGCTCCATGTCAGCCCGAAGTCCTTAGGATGCAGCTCTTGGGGTGGCCTTTTCAATTCAGTCTTTGCATTCATCATCGCGTTGAAGGCCCTCTTCACGAGTGAACGAGCTGCTGATTCAGAAAATAGGAAGTCGCTGTCGCTTGAACCTGTTTGTCCGATAATGCCAGCATATGCATCTTCTGAGGGTTCCAGGCATCTCTCATGGTAGAGCATTGAGGGGTGCAGATTCGAGAAGTCGCACTCAACTGTCTGCTTCCCATTGATGGTAATATGTTGGCGATCGTATCCAATGCAATTCTGCCACCAAGCGCCGTAGAAACGACCTCCCCTATTGAAAGAATCAGAATTGAATACACGGTGAAGGGACACCCGTGATAGATCAGTTACATCATCGTTGTTTCTCGAAAAACCGCCATCGCCAAGGCCGATCACGTAGCTGACCGTTGGCTGTACTTCCAGGTCAATCCGAGCGCTACCGATGAGGGCATTAATCCGGCTAAGATTTTCACGCATGGTTCTGGTTGTATCTGTATCTTCATATTCGATCTTTTCGACTTGTCGGGTGGGCTTGGCCTTTTTGCCAGTGAAGGCCTTTGTGATTAGTTGCACACGGATCAGGTCTGCATTTTCTTCTAGCTCTATGAGATGGGAGAGGAGCGCGGGCTGGATCGGCCCGATCAAGTCATGCAATTTGTCGGAAGCGATATATTTGGTCTGGTATAGGCCCACACCATCTTCAGCTACGCCTCTCTTTGTTTCGATAAGGTAGCCGAGCTCGATCAGACCCGCATAGGCTAACTGAACATGGATGCGGTAGGAAAGATGTCGGTTATATGGGCCTCGCGTGTATCCATTGGGTGATTTAGCGATGCGAGCTTCCCCATCTTTTTGAAGGGACTGGGCGCCCAGTGCGTTACGAACGAGTGTACGAATTGAAAAGGCTAGGCTGGCCTGGGACTTAGCTGTCCTGCCTCTTTGTCTATTATGGACTCCGAGGTTTTCTATCTCGTTTTGTATGGAACTTAAGGCCTGCTGTATCTGATGTCGCGTGAAAGGGCTGGTATTTGTTGTTTGTAGCATTAAAAGCGAGCTTATCCTTTGTGGGGGGGGGTAGGTATCGGGTGCGTACTAGTAACATTAAGAACATACCCCATCTCAGGGTCTACGTCAATAGGAATACTCATATTTGTGATGATAATAAGGGTATATTAGAAGTTATTATGTGTTTTTTATTAAATAAAAAAGAGGAGTCAGACATCTTATAGTCTGAAAATAGAATGAAATAATAATATCTCTCATTTTTATTTACTTTATTCTGTTGAAAATATCAGGATCTAATCGGCTTTGGAATCATGGTTATTTAAAATGTGAGTGGTTAACACGGTTATTCTATTCCAGGGGTTAAACCTTAAGTCTGTAAATGCGGCGCTCGTGGCGGGCGCCCTAAGCGCTCAACTCCTGACTGGCGTGAGGCAGCCCACATACTCAACCACCTTGACCCAGACTTGCAGTACCCGGCTAAATCTCAGCTTACCACTGTATCGGAAATTATATCAGCTGGGAGAGAAGAATGAGTTTCGCTTTCCAACGGTTAACTCCCTCTAACTCAGCGCCCCACGGTAGTGGCGAATGAACGCCTCGGGCGCCGGCGCGCTATGCTCAAGGCCAGCATCCTCAAGATACTGGGCTTTGTAAAGATCTGCTAGCGACGCCACCAATTCCGGACTCATGCCAAGTTGCGCGCAATGGGGCAGGCAGTTCAGCCAAGTGCGAATAACCGGGGCGATGGCCGTCAAGGCTGCGTCATCCTCGCTGAAAGGTTCGCTGATCCGCGTTACCAGCGCCATTCGTAAATCATCATCCACCACGTATCTCCCTTAGCCTCTCCTTGAAATGGCGCCGACGGGACGCTAATCAAGTCATGTTTACTGCGACCTTGACCCAGACTGGCAGCAACCGGCTAAATCTCAGCATACTGCCGTATCTGTAATTTTATCAGCTGGGAGAGAAGAATGAGTATCGTTGAGATTGGTGCGCTCGCACAATTGGTTGGTGCGATTGCGATACTATTGTCGCTTGTTTTTGTTGTCATTGAGCTGCGAAAGAATTTTAGACAAAACGATATTGCTAATACGTTGCAGCGGAATATCGAACGGGAGAAGGTGCATTATGCTCAGATGCAAGAAGGGCTCGCTAAGTTGCTTGTTAAAGCATATCGCTCTTACAATGAATTAAAGGACTTTGAGAAAATCCAATTTGAAGGCTATGTGCTTCAGCGGTTTGCGATTGCCGTAAGAGCGTATCGGACGGCTGACGAAACGGCGTTTAAGACGGGAGTTGATTATTTGAGACGCAGAGTCCGGAACGACATGACCATTCTCTTTTCGCATCCTGGAGTACATGAGTGCTATCAGGCCTTGAAAGACCGGGACGCTATTAATAGTCACGAAGTTTTACTGACGATAATTGCTGAAGATGTTCTTGCTCAACCGGCAGCGTAACTGTCCTGGCCGCACTCCAAGGTTTACAGGCGTTCAGCACACTCAACCACCTTGACCCAGACTGGCAGCGACCGGCTAAATCTCAGCCTACTGCCGTATCGGTGATTATATCAGCTGGGAGAGAAGAATGAGTATCGTTGAGATTGGCGCTCTTGCGCAATTGGTTGGGGCGATTGCGATATTGTTGTCGCTTGTTTTTGTTGTGATTGAGCTTCGGAAAAATTTTAAACAGAACAATATTGCTAATACGATTCAAAGAGCCGCGGAACTCGATAAACTTAATCTCATTCAGATGGATGAGAACATGGCTAAAGTGCTTGTCAAAGGCTACGAGTCTTATGCTCGCCTTGAGGCCTTTGAAAAGATTCAAATAGAAGGGTACGTGAACCAACGCATTCATATTGCTGTTCGGTCCTACAGGACAGCTAATGAGACTGCATTTGCCCTTGGACCAAACTTTTTACGAGACCGAACGAGAAAAAGCTTAATCACACTTTTTTCCCATCCAGGCATGCGGGAATGCTTTCACAGTATGACCGAACGAGACCTTATCAATAGCCCCGATCTTGTGCGGACCATGGTCGGTGAAGATGTTCTTGCTCAACCGGCAGCGTAACTGTCCTGGCCGCACTCCAAGGTTTACAGGCGTTCAGCACACTCAACCACCTTGACCCAGACTGGCAGCGACCGGCTAAATCTCAGCCTACTGCCGTATCGGTGATTATATCAGCTGGGAGAGAAGAATGAGTATCGTTGAGATTGGCGCTCTTGCGCAATTGGTTGGGGCGATTGCGATATTGTTGTCGCTTGTCTTTGTTGTGATTGAGCTAAGGAAAAATTTTAAACAGAACAATATTGCTAATTCGACAGTTCGATCGATAGAGCTAGAAAAGTTAAATTACGCCCGGATGGACGAAAATCTTGCGAAAGTGCTTGTTAAAGCTTTTCAATCCTATGAGCGGTTGAAAGATTTTGAGAAAATTCAATTCGAAGGCTATGTGCTCCAGCAGTTCGCAGTTTCCCAGAGAGCTTATCGGACAGCCGATGAGACAGCATTCAAGCTTGGCGCTGAAAACCTTAGAGACCGAGTGAAGGTTAGTATGTCGATATTCTTCTCGCATCCTGGTGTGCGTGAATGTTATCAGGCCTTGAGAGACCAGGACGCTATTCATAGCCATGAATTGTTACTGACCATAATTGGTGAAGATGTGCTCGCTCGACCGGCAGGATAGCCAACCTGGCAACGCTTCAAGGTTTACAGGCGATCAGCACACTCAATCAACTTGACCCAGACTGGCGGCGACCGGCTAAATCTCAGCCTATGACCGTATCGGTGATTTTATCAGTTGGGAGAGAAGAATGAGTATCGTTGAGATTGGCGCTCTTGCGCAATTGGTTGGAGCGATTGCGATATTATTGTCACTTATTTTTGTTGTGATTGAGCTACGGAAGAATTTTAGACAAAACGATATTGCTAATACGTTGCAGCGCGGTATCGAACGGGAAAAGTTAAATTATGCGAGAATGGAAGAAGGGCTCGCGAAAGTGATTGTTAAAGCATATCGGTCTTATAACAAATTGGAGGACTTTGAGAAAATCCAATTCGAAAGTCTTATGCTTCAGCAATTGGCTGTCTACTTCCGAGCGTACAGGACTGCCGACGAAACGGCATTTAAGCTCGGACCTGACTTTCTGAGAGATAGAGTCAGAATTAGTGCAGCAGACTTTTTCTCAAACCCGGGGGTGCGTGAATGCTATCAAGCCTTGAGGGCACGGGACGCAGTCAATAACCATGCGTTGTTACTGACCATAGTTGGTGAGGATGTTCTCGCTCAACCGGCAGAGTAACTGCCCTGGCCGCTCTCCAAGGTTTACAGGCGTTCAGCACACTCAATCAACTTGACCCAGACTGGCAGCAACCGGCTAAATCTCAGCATACTGCCGTATCTGTAATTTTATCAGCTGGGAGAGAAGAATGAGTATCGTTGAGATTGGTGCGCTCGCACAATTGGTTGGAGCTATTGCGATACTATTGTCGCTTGTTTTTGTTGTGATTGAGCTGCGAAAGAATTTTAGACAAAACGATATTGCTAATACGTTGCAGCGGAATATCGAACGGGAAAAGTTAATTTATGCGAGGATGGAAGAAGGTCTCGCGAAATTGCTTGTTAAAGCGTATCGCTCTTATGGCAAATTAGAGGACTTCGAGAAAATCCAATTCGAAGCTTATTTGCGGCAGCAAATGCTTTTTGTGACACGAACGTATCGGACCGCTGACGCTGCGGCATTTGCGGTGGGAGCTGATAGGGCTCGGAGCGTTGCCAGAGCTGCAGCACTAGACTTTTTCTCAAACCCTGGGGCACGCGAATGCTATCGAGCTTTAAGGGCACGAGGTCTCATTGAAAGCCATGAATTGTTTCTAAGCATAGTTGGTGAAGATGTTCTCACTCAACCGGCAGCGTAACTGACATTCCTGCGGTCTAATTTCCCAATTTTGACATCGAGATAGCCTTCCCAGGCGCGGCGACACCGTTAGCCGCCAGCTCGCCGCGCGTCCTGGAAAAATTCGATTATTTTTTGGATTGCGAAATCGAGATGTTCGCGGCTCTTGCCGGCTCCGGCGCGGTTGGTGATGCATTTGCTTCGAACAGTGGCGGGGTCGGTGGGCGTGCCGTCGGCAAAACGCAACTTGCCGTTGGGTGCGCGGATCACCGGGTTATCGGAACAACCGTTGACCGCCACCCCGTCGACAATGCGGCCATTTTCGCTAAAGAAATGATTGGCCGTGGGGATCAGAACGTAGCTCACCTGACTGCCGGCCGCCCGTAACAGATCGCGGTACAGCTCGCAAGGCGCTGGCGGATAATGACTTTCACCGCCCTTGATTATCAGCACCGGAAAAGGCGCCGTAACAGGTTCCGAGAACATCCCGCAACTGGGTTCGGCGACCGCCACCGCGCGCCAGCCCGGGGTGTCAGCGATATAGCGCGCATCCAAGTGTTTTAACGCCGTGCCTCCGCCGAAGCTGAAACCGGTTAGAAACATGTTAGTGGCGTCAATGCGCGGATGAGCGGCCAGTTTGGTACGCAATTGGGCAACATAGCGATGCGCCTGGGGGAATTTCTTTTTATCGCTCGGTCGAATGCCGGTGCCTTCGAAGGCATCTAGCACCGCGACAGCGAAGCCGGCGTCGGTTCCCTGTTTGACCAAGCGGGCGGATAGTTCGTCGGTGCGTCCCTGGCCGTTCAAAATTCTTCCGCCGTCGCGGGTGCTGCCATGCTGGGTGATGATCAGCGGCAGTTTGCCGGTGCCGTTTTTCGGAAAATGCAACTCCGCCGGGATAGGCCGGCGGCCGAAACGCTTCTCGACGCCTTGGAAGGTCACGTCCTCGGACGGCACCTGCCAATTCTTCGCCAAACTGGGGGCCTGACAGCTTCCCAAACTCGCGCCGAAGGCGATCATGGTCGCTAAACCACACCAGGCCAGCGCCCGTTTCTTGAGTGTGTGCGCGACCGGAACGGCCATAACCTTAGATGCGGAACGAAACATTTTCATAATCTCGATATTTTGACTGTTCCACACTATCCCCAAAACCCAGGGCGCGGCGAAGAAATAAATTTCGAAGCTTACGCGCGGGCGCACTACATACAGCTACGCGACTCGCAGCGACCATGGCTGGGGGGTGGTAGCGCTACCCCATTTCTCTGGCAGCTATACCCGCCGATATAAAATGAAGGGGGGGGGGCTATTTGCGGCGTCACCTTGCCGCATTTGCGTCCGTGTTAAACAAACCATTTCGTTCTTTCATGGAGTGACTGGAGCCCATCTTTTGAACATATTAAAAGCAATTATCGACTGGCTAAAACAACCGACTGAATACGAATACGAGGATGAAATTGAGGTCCTGTTTGGGAAAAAAACCCAAGATGAGTGAGTTGCAGGCAACAAGCCTTCAACTAAACTGTAGCTCGTCCTCAAAACTACCCTGTCTCCCGCTCGGTGGCGATGCAGATCATGAGGTAAACCACCAAGCTCCTCCTCACAAGGGCTGGCGGCCTTCATATGCATTCCCTTGCAGTCATGAAGGCATCGTGATCTGTATCGCCCCCGAGCGGGACCTCACTAATCCGGTTTTTATATTGCAAGATCCGGTGTTTTAGGTCTAAATGATCAGTCTCTGGCCGCTAAATATGCTGGAAGAAGATGCGAGTGACA
>QCEM01000063.1 GCA_003280605.1 SAR116 cluster bacterium AG-355-O21
CGCTGCCCGAATTAGCGGCCCGTGGCGGTATGCAGCGACGCATCCGAATTTGCTCCGCCGCCACTGCCAATGCTGAAATTGCCGCAAACCAAGCTGTCGGTGCGCGGCTGATTTTTCAAGGCATGGCCGCATATCCGCAGCATCTCGCCGCCATCGAAGATGCACCGGCAGCCTGCTCGCTGATCGGCCATTGCCATTTGCTCACACAGCCTTCCGTCGCCATCGTTGGCGCCCGAAATGCATCGGCCAATGCGCTTCGTTTGGCAGCCGCATTAGCGCGAGAAATTGGTGCTCAGGGCTATGTGATCACCTCTGGCCTGGCCCGCGGAATTGATGCGGCAGCTCACCAAGGTGCTTTAAAAACCGGCACCGTGGCCGTGCTTGGCGGCGGTGTTGACGTTATTTATCCGCGTGAAAATGCCGACCTGTACCAACAAATTGCCGCTGCCGGTGCGCTGATTTCGGAAACCCGCGTCGGCAGCAAACCGCAGGCCCGGCATTTCCCGGCCCGCAATCGGATCATTGCCGGGCTGTCGCAGGCACTGCTGGTGGTCGAAGCCGCCGAACGCTCTGGGTCGTTAATCACCGCCAGGTTAGCCGGCGAACAGGGCCGCGAAGTTTGTGCAATTCCAGGTTCACCCCTTGATCCCAGGTGCCGTGGCACCAATCGACTGATTCGCGAAGGTGCCCATCTGGTGGAAAATGCAGATGATGTTATAAATATTTTACACGGCCTGTTTCAGACCCAGCTCGAAACACCCATTGGCCCAGAATATCAAGGCCTTCCACTGGATGAAGTGACCTCAAAACAGCTTTCAGAAGCGCGTCCTCAAGTGCTGCAATTCCTCGATGCAACACCAACGGCAGTTGACGAAATCATCAGGCAGTGCCAATTCTCGCCTTCGGTAGTGATGACAATTCTGCTTGAAGCCGAATTGGCTGGCAGCGTTGATCGCTATCCGGGCAACCTGGTTGCGCGGCGTTATCTGCCAGATCGTTAACTGGTATGACACTGCGGAACGACCGCCGGCACGGTCGGCGGCAGCGCTTTAAATAGGACTGCTAATGAAAGTCGTCATTGTTGAGTCTCCCGCAAAAGCCAAGACGATTAATAAATATCTTGGTAGCGACTTCACCGTGATTGCCAGTTATGGGCATATTCGCGATTTGCCACGCAAGGATGGCTCGGTGCGCCCAGATGACAATTTCGCAATGTCGTGGGAAACCGATCCGCGTGCCGAAAAACAAATAAAAGCCATCGCCCAAGCGGTGCGTGGCGCCGATCATCTCTACCTGGCCACTGACCCTGACCGCGAGGGCGAGGCAATCTCGTGGCATATTCAAAAAGTTTTGCAAGAACGCAATGTCATTGCCGATAAACCTGTTCAACGCATTGTTTTTAACGAAATCACCAAATCCGCCGTTCTCGATGCGATTGCCAATCCCCGCGATCTGAATGATGAGTTGGTGGACGCATATCTGGCCCGCCGGGCGCTTGACTATCTGGTCGGCTTCACGCTGTCCCCCGTGTTATGGCGAAAATTGCCTGGCTCGCGCTCCGCTGGTCGGGTGCAGTCGGTCGCACTGCGCTTGATTGCTGAACGTGAAGCTGAAATAGAAGCGTTCCGAGCCGATGAATATTGGACCATTGATGTCAATCTGCGCACCCGCGAGCGCAAAAGCCTTAGCGCGCGTTTGGTGCACTTAGACGGAAAGAAACTCGGCAAGCTTGATATCCCTAACCAAGCCGCCGCCGATCTGGCGCAAGCGGCATTACAAGACACAGATTTCAGTGTCGCAGGAATTGAAAAAAAGCGCGTCCGGCGCAACCCCTCCCCGCCATTCACAACCTCAACCTTGCAACAGGAAGCATCCGGCAAGCTTAGATTTGGGGCAACCCGGACCATGCGGATCGCGCAACGCCTGTATGAGGGCATTGATATCGGCGGTGAAACCGTTGGTTTGATCACCTATATGCGAACCGATGGCGTGCAAATGAGCCAAGAGGCGATCACCACCATGCGCGGGGTCATTGCCAGTAACCATGGCGACCGATACCTGCCAAATGCGCCGCGGATTTATAAAACCCGCGCCAAAAACGCTCAGGAAGCCCATGAGGCGATCCGGCCAACCGATCCGGCCCGATTGCCCAAAGATCTTGCCGGTCGGCTCAGTGATGAAGAATTGAAGCTTTATGAGCTGATTTGGAAACGGGCCATGGCCAGTCAAATGGCCAGTGCCGAGTTAGATCAGACCGGCTTAACCATTGAAACAGGTCATCGCCGCGCGCAATTACGGGCGACCGGCTCGGTGGTGGTGTTTGATGGTTTTTTAAAACTCTACACGGAAACACGCGAAGAACGCCCCGCCGATGACACCGAGGACAATGATCGGATGTTGCCCGCCGTCGCCGAAGGCGAGGTCTTAGCGCTGCAAAAGATAAAGCCAGAGCAGCATTTCACCCAACCGCCACCTCGGTTCAGCGAAGCCAGCCTGGTCCGTAAAATGGAAGAGCTTGGCATCGGCCGGCCATCCACATACGCCAGCATTATCCAAGTCCTCCAAGACCGCAACTATGTGACCTTGGAAAATCGCCGCTTCATTCCCGGCGACCGTGGGCGAATTGTGATTGCCTTTTTGGTGAACTTTTTCAATCGCTATGTGGAATATAATTTCACCGCCGATTTGGAGCGCCAACTTGATGAAATCTCTGCCGGTAAGTTGAACTGGCAAGCGGTTCTGCGAGATTTCTGGATGCCGTTCCAGGAAGCTGTCGGCGGCACCCAAGATTTATCGGTTCGGCAGGTCTTGGACGCCCTCGACAAAGATTTGGGCGAGCATTTCTTCCCCCTGGATGCCGACGGCCAGCCAACCCGCGAATGTCCTCAGTGCAACGATGGCCGATTGGGTCTAAAACTTGGCAAGTTTGGTGCCTTCATTGGCTGCGCAAACTACCCTGAATGCCGCTATACCCGGCAATTAACGGTAAATAATGGCGATGAAACGGGGGCCGAGGAAGCAGGTGTTCGATTGCTTGGCCAAGACCCTGAAACCGGCCTTGACGTGACGCTTCGGCGCGGCCCGTTTGGCGATTATGTGCAACTGGGTGAGGCAACCGGCGAAGGAAAGAAGAAAACCAAGCCTAAACGCGCCTCCTTGGCCAAAAACATGGTTGCCGCTGAAATCACCCTGGTGCAGGGTCTGGCCCTGCTAAGCCTGCCGCGCGAGGTTGGCCCGCATCCCGATAGTGGTGAGCCGATCAGCGCCGGCATTGGGCGATTTGGGCCATATGTGAAACATCAAAGCACCTATAAGTCACTGACCGACGGTGACGATGTTTTAACCATCGGCCTTAACCGTGCCGTTGATTTAATTGCCCAAGCACCCAAAAAAGTCCCGGCAAAGACGCTTGGCGAGCATCCAGATGATAACGCCCCAATCACCGTTCATAGCGGCCGCTACGGGCCGTATGTTCAACATCAAAAAATTCGCGCTACCTTACCGAAAGATGTTGCTGAGGATAGCTTGACCCTGGAACAGGCAGTGGCGTTAATTAAAGCCAAGGCCGAGAAATCAGGAACCGCCACTAAGGCAAAGAAGCCGGCGGCCAAAAAAACCGCCGCTAAGAAACCGGCAGCTAAAAAAACCACCACAAAGAAAGCAGCCGCAAAAAAACCTGCTGCAAAGAAAAAAGCGGCGGCAAAAAAGGCAACTGATCGCGCTGCAAAAGTGACCGAAGACGTTGCCCCACCGGCGGTAAAAGAGTAACGGGTGAAATCCTGGTGTCAGGCAAAAAACCTTCGCCCGCCGGGCCGATGCCGACTGCTGCGGCAATCGTTGAATTTGTTCGTGAAAGTCCGGTTCCCCTGGATCGACGAGCCATTGCCCGACACTTTAATGTCAAAGGCGACGCCCGTGTTGCCCTGAAGCGGCTGTTGCGGGAAATGGCTGACCGCGGTGACATCGACCTGGCGCGTGGCCGGAAAATTGCGGCGACGGGTCAATTGCCGGAAATTATGCCGCTGCACGTCATCGGGCTAGATGAAGACGGCGAGCTTCTTGCCGCCCCGCTCAGCTGGCCGGACGATCAACCACAGCCAAGCATTCTATTGCTGCCGCAGGCCCGCCGAGCTAAAGCCGTCGGCATTGGTGATCGGGTTCTTGGCCGGTTAGAAAGACGCGGTGACAACAGTTACGAAGCCCGCGTGATCCGCGCCATTGATCGCGCGCCGCTGCAAGTGATCGGGGTTTTCTACACCACCAAAGCAGGCGCCGGGCAAATTCAGCCAACCGACCGCAAAAGCAAGTCTGCATATGAAGTTGCAAAGGCTGATCGCGGTGGCGCCGAAGATGGCGACTTGGTGGTTGCCGATGTTCTCGCCGGCACGCGCTTTGGCCTCAAGAAGGCAGTTATCACGGAACGTTTTGCAAGCCTCGACGATCCACGCTCGATCAGTTTGTTATGTATCCGTGAAGCTGACATTCCAGATCGCTTTCCAGCGCCCGCAATCGCCGCTGCCGAAGCCGCCAAGCCGGTCGCCCTGGGCAAGCGCGAAGATTTACGCGGCATTCCTTTGGTAACCATTGATGGCGCCGATGCCCGCGACTTCGATGATGCTGTGTGGGCCGCGCCGGACCCCGATGACAGCAATCCTGGGGGCTGGCTGTTGCTGGTTGCGATTGCGGATGTTGCCCATTATGTCCACCACGACTCGGCCCTCGACCGAGAAGCCCAGAAACGCGGCAATTCCGTTTATTTCCCTGACCGGGTGGTGCCGATGCTGCCGGAGGCCCTGTCAAACGGCTTATGCTCTCTGCGTCCAGATGAGGACCGTGCCTGCATGGCGGTGGAAATGACCCTCGACCGTCACGGCATCAAACGCCGCCATCGGTTTATCCGCGGGTTAATGCGCTCCGCTGCCAGATTAACCTATGAGCAAGCACAACAAGCCCATGATCAAGGACAGGCTGTTGCCGGAGAGGCCGGCCTCATTCCAGCGTTATTTGGCGCATTCCAAGCGCTCAATCAGGCACGGGTGCAGCGTGGTGCCCTGGAAATTGAGCTGCCGGAGCGACAAATCATAATTGGCGACGCCGGCGATATCACCGGCATTGGCAGCCGCCAACGCCTCGACAGTCACAGGTTGATCGAGGAGTTTATGGTTCTGGCCAATGCCGCCGCTGCTGAAACCCTGGAAAAACAGCGGCAAATCTGTATGTACCGGGTCCACGATCAACCCGCCGCCGATAAGGTCGAGAATTTGCGCGAATTTCTGGAAGGGCTGACCTTTAAGCTTTCCCGCGGCCAGGTTATTCGCCCCCATCACTTTAACCAACTGCTATCCAAAGCGGCCGATAGCCCTCATGCGGCCATGGTCAATGAACTGGTACTGCGCGCGCAATCACAAGCTGTGTATAGCCCTGAAAACATTGGACATTTTGGCTTAGGCCTAACCAAATATGCGCATTTCACCTCACCCATACGGCGCTATGCCGACCTGATTGTGCATCGCGCCCTGATCGCCGGCTTGAAACTGGGGGACGGCGGCCATGGGGCCGAAGATTTCGAGCAATTTAACGATGTTGCCGCGCATATTTCGATGACGGAGCGACGCGCCGCCAATGCCGAACGCAGCGCCAATGACCGCTTCACAGCTCGGTTTTTGGCTGACCGGGTCGGCAGCGACGTACGCGGTCGGGTTACCAGTGTCACACGTTTTGGCCTGTTTGTGTGCCTGGACGACACCGGCGCCGACGGATTGATCCCCATCGCAACCCTGCCTGATGACTATTATGATCATGACGAAATGCGCCATCAGCTGGTAGGCCGGTCTAACGGCTGGTGCTTTAGCTTAGGCGACGTTGTTGAAGCCCGGCTTAGTTCGGTTGATCCAGGCATCGGCCGGTTAACCCTGAAATTAATCTCCGGCGGCAAAAAACACAGCGGTGCGAGACCGCCACGACGATCATCGCGGCGGCCAGCGCAACGCAGAAAACACAAACCTGCAACACGGCGGCGGTAACATTGATATCGAGCGAATTCGCACCATCTTTACGACAAGCAAACGATGAGAGTGAATAATGCCGATTGAAAAACATAGGGTCGAGCAGGCAACCGATTTGCGCAGCTTTAGTGATCACCTACAGGCGATGACTAAAGGTTTTAAACGGCGTTGCCCGGCATGCGGCGGCGCCCCGCTTTTTAGCGGTTACGCCAGCCTGCGCAGCGACTGCCACGGATGTGGCGCGCATCTAGAGCCTTTTCGTGCCGATGATGCCCCGGCCTATTTCACAATCTTCCTGGTTGGTCATATCATCGTCCCGTTATTGTTGTTGGTAGAACGTGCCTATAGCCCGGAAACATGGGTTCATATGGTGTTATGGTTGCCGTTAACGCTGATTTTGTCTTTGGGATTGCTCCCTCTGATCAAGGGTGCTTTGATTGGGCTTCAATGGTCGATAGGCTTACGCCACGACGCTCATGGTTGGCCGGAAAGAGGTGATGATTAATTACGGCTCCTGGTTACCGCGACTACATAATGCGCTGACCATTGCGCTTTTAGGTCTGCTTTTGGGGACCTGCGCACCGTCGTATATGGTGCCCTCAAGCGGCCAGTTTGATAGCCGGTTCAGCCGCCAGGTCCTACAAGCCGCCTTTGATGGCATACTCGATTACCATATTCAAAAAAGTTCCCCGCGCGAGCTGGCGGTGTGGTCTTTGGAAGGGCTTGAAAAGCTTGATCCGTCGCTGCAAGTCGATGCCGACCCTCGCCGCCTGACACTGCGCCGGCGAAATGGCAATACCGCATACTTGTCCCTGCCTGCCGATAATGATGTCAGCGGTTGGCTGGCAACGACCGTCGACGGCATTGTTCTCGCACGTGAGCTCTCGCCAACACTTGCCGACCTTGGCGGTGAAAAAATAATTGATCATATGCTGACCAGTATGCTGCAGAATTTTGACCGGTTCTCGCGCTATAAAAATGCCGCCGCAGCCGACAACAGCCGGGCCGCCCGCCATGGTTTTACCGGAATCGGTGTCAGCATTGAAAAAACCCCCGACGGTGTCCGCATCGTCACTGTTTATGACGCCGGACCGGCTGCTGCCGCCGGCTTGGTCGAAGAAGACATATTCATTGCCGTTGATGATGTCGATACCCGCCAAGCGACCCCTCAGGAGGTTGCTAAACTTGTCCGTGGACGCAACGGAACGGAGGTACGGATCACCATGCTGCGCGGTGAGGATATTAAGCGGTTCACCATCACCCGCCGCCCGGTTGTCCCGCAAAGCGTCAAACTGCGCCGGCAAGACGGGTTTGCGGTTGTTCGCTTAACAAGCTTCAACAAAGGCACGACAAAGGCGCTGCGCCAGGCCATTCGGCAGGACAGCCGGCAGAACGGCAAACCGCTTGGGCTGATCCTTGATCTGCGCGGCAACCGCGGCGGCCTTTTGAATCAAGCCATTGATGTCAGTGACCTTTTTCTTGGCAGCGGCAAAATCTTAATCACCGACGGCCGGAACTTTCGCGCCAAACAGCGATTTACCGCCGAAGATGCGGAGCTTGCCTATGGCGTGCCGATGGCCGTGTTGATCGACCAAAGATCAGCGTCGGCAACTGAGGTATTAGCCGCCGCCCTGCAAGACAATAAGCGCGCATTGTTAATCGGTAGCCGGACATTTGGTAAGGGAACCGTGCAGACAGTGATTCGCTTACCTGACGGCGGAGAAATGACAGTGACCTGGGCCCGCATGTTCGCGCCCTCAGGCTATGCGCTGTCAACCTATGGGGTTTTTCCGGATATCTGCATCATCAATCTGGCAAGTGATAATGCCGGCAACCCAAGCGCCGTGCGCAGCGCCAGTGATGAGGCCATGCAACTTCTTGACCAACGACGCAACAGTGCCAATCTTAGCGAAGCAAAACAGCAGGCCTTACTGGCAAGCTGCGGTCCAAAAACCCTGAGCACGGCAAACGGCGATGAAGCCCTGAGCATCGCCAAAACAATCCTTGGCAATCCAAGTATCGCCAATATTCCGACGCAATAATCCAGGCAACGGCCGATCGCGAAAGATAGCAAGCAGTCTTGACATCGGATTAGCGGTGAGTATGCTGCGACTTCTTTTTGATGTGCATAAGATAGGGCCGGGAAATGGCAAAGCCAGCGACAGTTTTGATCAAAATGGTAAGCACCGCAGAAACGGGTTTTTACTATGTGACCAAGAAAAACCCACGCACCCAGACCGAAAAGCTTGAGCTTCGGAAATATGATCCGGTTGCCCGCAAGCACGTGATGTTTAAGGAATCAAAAATTAAATAAACAAAGCCGTCACGAGTGCTCGGAAAAGCCGTCTTTTAGACGGCTTTTTTTATCCCGTCTTCCGACTACCTGCCGGCCGTGGTCGGTGCTGCCTTTAAGTCAACAATCGGGTCAATGGCAGCAAAAAACCGCTGCGTGGAAAACGGCACGGCGATGACGGCATGATAGCCGGCCGCGGTCAGTGTCGGCCAAAGTATTTCCTGCGAATACGGCGATAACGCAATCACGGTCAGTGCCGCCTCGCTGACCGTTGGCGGCAAAATTTGCGCCGCTGCCGGCACAGGTTTTTCCATATCCGTAAGGTCTACCATAATGATGTCTGCAATCAGCTGTGCTGCCTGCCCGCCGCTGAGCTGCGCATGTGATAGCATCGTCAAGCGGCAGTTTCGCCGCCTTAGCAGAGCGTCGGCGGTGGTAAAAACAAATTGGTTATCGGTGATCAGACAGGCGGTCAAAACCGGTATCCCGACAGCAATATCCTTAGTCAATACGATCTCCCGACATACATTGCGATTGATTGCGTCCGGCCCCCACTGCACGGTAAGATACGCCATTTATCGCCGTTAAAAAACCATCGTGATGCCGGTGCTGCCGCTGATCGGAGATATGGATGAAAAATCAAACAGTCAGATGTGGGATTGATCTCGGCGGCACAAAGATTGAGCTGATCGCCCTTGGCGAGGATGGCCAAGAGTTAATCCGATTCCGGCAAGCCTCGCCGCAGGGCAGCTACACCGCAACCCTTGACTGTCTGGTTGCCATGGTAACGCATACCGAACGGCAGCTTGCCTGCACGCTGCAGGTTGGTATTGGCATTCCTGGCAGCTTATCGCTGGAAACAAATTTGGTTAAAAACGCAAATTCCACATGGCTCATTGGTCATCCCCTTGCCGACGACCTTAGCGCGCGATTAGAGCGACCGGTCAAACTGGCCAATGATGCCAATTGCTTTGCGCTTTCAGAGGCCGTAGACGGCGCTGCCAGCGGCTTTGGCATGGTTTATGGCGTTATCCTTGGCACCGGTGTTGGCGGCGGGATCGCCATTGATCGCCGCGTCCGCCCGGGGGCTAACGCAATCGCCGGTGAATGGGGCCATAATCCGCTGCCTTGGCCAACCGATGACGAACGTCCCGGCAGCCGCTGTTATTGCGGCCAGCACGGCTGTATCGAAACTTTTCTCTCCGGCCCCGCTTTCGCCCGGCAGTTTTATGATCAAACCCGCCGGCAGCTGTCACCGTCCGAGATTGCCGCCGCCGCCGACCATGACCATGACGCCCGCGCCGCAATTGCCACATATGTCGATCGCTTGGCCCGCAGCTTGGCGCAGGTCATCAATATCCTTGACCCGGACGCAATTATCTTGGGCGGCGGCATGTCGAATATTTCCGAACTTTATGAAGCCGTTCCGGCGCTGTGGTCCAAATATGTTTTTTCAGACAGTGTGCGCACCAAACTGTTGGCCCCGCGCCATGGTGATGCAAGCGGCGTTCGCGGCGCCGCCTGGCTATAAAATGGCTGCCGAAAACACCCTTTGCCGAGATTGTCTAACGCTATCGACAGTCACCGCGGCAGCGCCTGCCAAGCGCTGTCCGGGCTGTGGCAGCCCGCGGCGCATCGGTGATCAAGAATTGACCGAACTTGCAATCGCACATTTAGATTGTGATGCCTTTTATGCCAGCATCGAGAAGCGCGATAACCCAAAATTATTAAATCAGCCTGTGATCGTTGGTGGGGGGCGCCGCGGTGTCGTTTCCGCCGCGTGTTATCTGGCCCGGATTGACGGTGTCCGCTCGGCAATGCCGATGTTCAAAGCCTTAAAAGCCTGTCCAAGAGCTGTGGTCATTCGTCCAAATATGAAAAAATATGCGCTGGAGGGGCGACGCATTCGCACCCTGATGCGCGATGTCACACCGCTGGTTGAGCCATTGTCCATTGACGAAGCATTCATGGACCTAAGCGGCACCACGGAACTTCATAAAGCGCCGCCTGCCGTTATCCTGGCGCGCCTTGC
>QCEM01000064.1 GCA_003280605.1 SAR116 cluster bacterium AG-355-O21
CGCCAAGAACCGCGCGCCCTCGATCTTCTTTGCTTCGGCCTCAAAGACATCAATAAACGTCGCGCCAATGATTTTCCGCTTTGCCTCCGGATCCTCAACACCGGCAAGCTTGCCCAAGAACAGCTCACTGGCGTCATGGTCAATCAGCGGAATATTGTAATGGCCGCGGAACAGTGCCGACACCTCCTCGGCTTCGCCGGCCCGCAGCAAGCCGTGATCGACAAACACACAAGTCAACTGATCGCCGATTGCTTCATGGATCAAAACCGCCGCAACCGAGCTATCGACGCCGCCGGACAGTCCGCAAATCACCTGCCCATCGCCAACCTGAGCACGAATTGCATCAACCGCTGTTTTGCGAAACGCCGCCATCGTCCAATCACCTTTACAGCCGGCGATATCGCGCACAAATCGGCGCAGCAGGTCGGCCCCGGCAGGGGTATGAACAACCTCGGGGTGAAACATGAAGCCGTAATAGCGCCGGGCCTCATCGACAATGGCCGCAAACGGTGCGCCGTCGCTGGTGGCGACCACCTGAAAGCCGTCCGGCGGCCGGATCACCCTGTCGCCATGGCTCATCCAGACTTGTTCCTGACCGCCAACCGACCAAACACCGTCGAAAATGGCGCTATTGGCGATAACATCAACATAGGCGCGGCCAAACTCCCGATGATCAGAGCTTTCAACCTCGCCGCCAAGATGTTCAACCATCGCCATCTGGCCATAACAGATGCCCAGAACCGGCACGCCGCTCTCAAAAACCACTGCCGGTGCCCGGGGCGTATCAGTGGCGGTCACACTTGCCGGGCCACCTGATAAGATGATGGCTTGCGGCGCATATTCGACGATCCGATCAGGATCAGCGTTAAACGGCATGATCTCACAATAGACGCCGGTTTCACGCACGCGGCGGGCAATCAGCTGGGTGACCTGGCTGCCAAAATCTAAAATCAAAACCCGATCAGACATCACGTCACCTCTGATTAAATGCGGTTAAAAGGGCCTTGCAGGGTGCGATCCCCATCGCCGACCAGTGCCTCTAGGCGGTCAAATAGCAGCTCAATATCAGGCCAAACATATTGCCGGGACGGCAAAATGCGACCGGCCGGTGCCGCTGTCTCATGATCACGCAGCTCGGCACCGAGTTTGCTGAACATCGACAGCGCGATCTGGTTCTGGGCCCAGGTCTTAACCACCAAAGCGCGGCCGCCGAGATCCCACAACCGGTCTGCGGTGCGCACAAATAAGGCTGTGCCGATGCCTTGATCTTGGACATCTGGATCGACCGCCAGGTGAAAAATTTCCGTGCTGCCTTCGGCCTCTGAAAACATAGCGCTGCCGGCATGACAAAAGCCAAGGATGCGGCCGTGATAACGGGCCGCAAAGCTGACGGCGAAAGCGTCAGGTTTCGCCAGCGCCCCCTGCAACGCCGCCGTCAGCCGCCGATCATCCAGCGCCAGCAGCATTTCGGCCGGCAGAAATCCGGCATAACAGTCGCGCCACGCAGCAATTTGCACGGCTGCCATCTGTGCCGCATCTGCCGCCGTTGCCGGACCATAGCTGACTGCCCGCATGTTCATGACGGCGGCTTATCACGCTGCTGCAGAACCGCCACAAAGAATCCGTCGGTGCCGTGCCGGTCCGGGCTTAAGCGCAGCATCGGTTGAACTGTCGGACACTCAACACCGTCGACGCCCAAAGTCTCCGCCCACACCTCGGCGATCGGTACGATCTCAAAATCCTCATGATAGTTTTGAAAGGCGGCCACAACAGCTTCATTCTCGGCCGCGAGAATGGAACAGGTCACATAGACAAGGCGGCCACCTGGTTTGACCATCCGCGCGGCAGCTTCCAGGATCGACCCTTGGCGCACCGTGATCTCTTGCAGATCGCTTGGTCCATAGCGCCAGCGTGCATCCGGATTGCGCCGCCAGGTGCCGGTGCCCGTGCAGGGCGCATCGACCAGCACCCGATCAAATTTGCGCTTACCGCTTTTTAAGCTGCGGTCCCGCTCATGCTCAATCAGTCGCGGCTCAACATTGTCATAGCCCGCCCGCTTCAGCCGCTGCGACAGGCGCTTGATCCGGTTGGCCGAAATATCGACGGCAAGAATACGGCCCTTATTGGCCATGGTTTCGGCCATCGCCAGTGTTTTGCCACCGGCACCGGCACAGAAATCAACAACCTGCATCCCAGGCGCCGCACCGACAAGGGCGGCGGCAATTTGGCTGCCTTCATCCTGAACGTCAAAATGACCGGCTTTAAACGCCGGCAGACCATCAATTGGCCGGCGTTCTTCGGCGCGCAGACCACGCGGCGAGAGCGCTGTCGGCATCACCTCGATGCCGGCCCGGCCCAAGACGGTGCGAATCCGGCTTCGCGGCACCTTTGAGGTGCTGACCCGCAAATCCATCGCCGCTTCGCCGCGTAACCCATCCAGCACCGCATCTGCAACATCCGCCCCAAGGTCGGCCCGCAGCATCGGTAAAATCCACTCCGGACATTCCAAGCGAACGAAATCGGGCACATTATCGGCTTGCTCCGCCGCTGCGCCTGCCGCCACGCTTGCCACAAACTGCCGCTCCCGGCGGTCTAAGGCAGGAGGTGCATGGCGGTCATCATCGGCCGGCTCAATGACAATCGCTGCGGCACCATCGAAAGCAAGACTTGTCAGCGCCCGGCTACGGGCATCGAGCGGCAAGCCGTTGCCAGCGGTCATAATGGTCCAATCAATCCGCGATCGCCGCCGCAGGACGGCATAAACCTGGTGTGATATGGCATGGCGATCTTTGGCCCCGATATAGCGCCGCGCCCGCAAGTAGCTGGACAGCACCCGGTCCGCCGGTCGGTTATCTTGCTCAATCGCAGCCAAGGCCTCGATCGCCGCCGCCAGGCGCGCTGCTGGGGTCACCGTGGTTTCTCCGTCATTTACATATTTGGCCGATAATTTGGCGCTTCACGGGTAATGGTCACATCATGAACATGGCTTTCCCGCAAACCTGCCGATGAAATCCGCAGAAAGCGACAGTTTTGCTGCATCTCGGCAATACACGCATTACCGGTATAGCCCATGGCCGCCCGCAAACCACCAACCAATTGATGGACCACCGGACCAACGGGGCCTTTATACGGCACCTGGCCTTCGATGCCTTCGGGGACCAGCTTTAGATTATCCGATACCTCGGCCTGGAAATAACGATCAGCAGAGCCGCGCGCCATCGCCCCCAGCGACCCCATGCCGCGATAGGCCTTATAGGAGCGGCCTTGGTGCAAGAAGACTTCCCCTGGGCTTTCATCCGTGCCCGCAAGCAATGATCCAATCATCGCCACATCGGCACCGGCGGCAATGGCCTTGGCAAGGTCACCGGAATATTTAATGCCGCCATCGGAAATGACCGGCACACCGGCATCGCGGCAGGCTGCAACAGCATCAACAACCGCTGTTAGCTGCGGCATGCCAACCCCGGCAACCATCCGGGTGGTGCAGATTGATCCTGGGCCAATGCCAACCTTCACAGCATCGGCGCCGGCATCGATCAGCGCCTGTGCGCCCTCACGGGTGGCAACATTGCCGGCAATGATTTGTGTTGAATTTGACAGCCGGCGAATTTCCGCCACCGCCAGTAACACCCCTTCTGAATGGCCATGGGCGGTATCAACCACCACCACATCAACCTCCGCATCAAACAGCGCCTCGGCACGGGCAATCCCGGCCGCCCCTGTCCCTGTTGCCGCCGCCACCCGCAAACGGCCTTGTGTGTCCTTACAGGCGTTTGGAAAATTACGGGCTTTTTCGATGTCCTTCACCGTGATCAAACCAACACAGCGCTGTGCGTCGTCGACCACCACCAGTTTTTCAATACGATGATGATGCAGCAACCGGCGGGCGCTATCGGCATCGACATCTTCGCGGACCGTGACCACACGTTTGGTCATCAATTCTTTAATCGGCGTTGCTTCGTCAGTTGCAAAGCGCACATCGCGGTTGGTCAGGATGCCGACGATTTTACCAGTCCGGCGCCGCACCACGGGTATCCCGGAGATATGGTGGTACCGCATCAGCGCGTGGGCTTCAGCCAAGGTCTGATCGGGATAGATGGTCACAGGGTTGACCACCATGCCGGCTTCAAATTTCTTTACGTTTCGAACTTCGGCGGCCTGAGCTTCAACATCAAGGTTCTTATGGATAACACCAAGGCCACCTGCTTGCGCCATGGCGATCGCCAATCGGCTTTCCGTTACCGTATCCATGGCCGCCGAAATCAGCGGAATACCGAGCCGCACTTCACGGGTGAGTTGGGTGCTGGTATCGACCTCTGCAGGCAAAACCGCCGAGCTTGCCGGCTCTAGCAGAACATCGTCGAAGGTAAGCGCGTCACGAATTTGCATGGGGCCTCCGTTAAGTGGTGGCGACTGAATATACAGCCGCCATCCAACAAGCCAAGAAAGAACTCCATATAACGCTATTTATTATTAATGCGAGGGACTTAGGCCTTCTTCCGGTGGCGCGGCCGGACGAAAGCC
This sequence comes from SAR116 cluster bacterium AG-355-O21, assembly GCA_003280605.1. Lineage (GTDB taxonomy): Bacteria > Pseudomonadota > Alphaproteobacteria > Thalassobaculales > Thalassobaculaceae > TMED26. The sequence continues at coordinate 4,525 of QCEM01000064.1, forward strand.
CATGGCCACAACATAGGTTTCCGACGACTCGGATCGGCTTGCCGGTGGTTTGGCGTGGCGAACACTTCGGAAGCGGCCTTTCAAACGCGTCAGCAACTCGCGTTCAGAGCCACCTTGGAAAACTTTGGCAATAAAGCACCCATCCGCCGCCAATACATCTTCGGCAAAATCAAGCGCCGCCTCACAAAGCCCGATAATACGGAGGTGATCGGTTTTTTGATGGCCTGTTGCCGACGCCGCCATGTCGCTCATGACCACATCAACATGTCCGCCGCTTGCGGCCCGCACCGCCGCCGGCACATCGGGGTCCGTGAAGTCACCACACAGGATTTCAACGCCGTTTAAAGGCTCCATCTCGAGGAGATCAATGGCCACCACCCGGCCACCTTTGGGACGCCCGACGGCAACCCGTTCGGCGGCGATTTGCGACCAGCCGCCCGGGGCCGCGCCCAGATCAACAACGGTTTGGCCACGGCGCAGAAAACCAAATCGCTCATCCAGTTCTAAAATTTTAAATGCCGCACGCGAGCGAAAACCGCGCCGTTGCGCCTCCGCCACATAGGGGTCGTTTAATTGCCGCTCCAGCCAAAGTTTGGAGGAAAGCTTGCGGCCACGTGCGCTTTTAACTTTAACTTTCGCATTTCGGGCACCGCCAAGATTGCCGCCGCGATGCTTACCTTGGGCCATATCGTCACGCTCCTAATCCGCTTGAACCATTGCCCGGCGGGCCGCTGTGAGTTCAAGTAAAATACCTTCACGCAAGCCACGATCACCCACCCGCAGATGGCCGACCGGCCAACGCCGACAAATTGCCAACAAAATTGCACAGCCAGCAACAATCAGGTCGGCACGGTCAACACCAATACAGCGATTTCGAGCGCGTGTCGCCGGGTCCATCGCCGCAATCTCATGGCTGAGCCGTTCAATATCAGCAAAATCAAGGTGTGTACCGTCAATTTGCCGGCGAACATAACGGATCAAATTTTTATGAATGCCTGCCAACGTCGTCACCGTACCCGAAGTGCCAACCATCTGCACGTGATTGGCGGCGACACATTTGGCGATATCATCGCAATGATCAAATTCGGAAATGGCGCGATCGATTAACGCCACCGAATGCTCAAAGCCATCCCGGCAGATCGCCTCGATATCAAACTGTTCACTTAATGTGAGCACCCCAAAAGGAATGGAATGGATGGCAAGATCACGTGCCACGGCCAAACCGTTTTTGCCGCGCCAATTCGTCTGCCGGGTCCAAGCAATCTCGGTGCTACCGCCGCCAATATCGAACACTAAAACCCGATCCGCCGGCGCATCCATATCGGCAACGCCGGTGATCAGTGGCGAGCACCCATTGAAAGCCAGCTCCGCCTCGCGCTCGGCATCAATGGTTTCAATCACCAAGCCTGTTTCTTGATAAATACGCTTAACAAAATCATCACTGTTGATCGCCCGCCGACACGCATCCGTCGCCACGGCTTTGATATCGGTGACACCATGGCGCTCGATCTTTTGAGCACATATGTGCAGCGCGGCTAAAGTCCGGTCCATCGCCGCGTCAGATAGCCACTGACGTTCAGCAACACCACCGCCGAGCTTGGTCACACGCGAGAAAGAATCAATGACTCGAAAATCTGCGCCATTTGGTTCCGCAATCAGCAGCCGGCAGTTGTTGGTCCCAAGGTCTAACGCCGCCATCGGACCGGCAAGGGTATCCCGCTGATTGTCTCGATCTGAGCGCGGTTTTTCGCGGCGCTCACCAATGCCATCTCTCCGGGCCACAACCAAACGGTCCTTCCGTGATCATCCTTCGCACTGACGATCTTAACCATTATCAGCCGTTACCGTATGATTTTTTCTTATCATGGCTTGCAGTGTGTTTTTTTATTGTTGTTTTTCAACACATTGGACATCTTTTTCCTGAATAATAAAAATTATATAAAATTTTATTAAAAAATCTTGGCGGGCAAATAAGGCTTAGCCTATAACCAACTTACCTCCGGACCACACCGGCATCCAGCGTCTAAAAAAGCCGCTGCCGACTGTGACCTAAAGGCAGAAAACTTATTCCTGAGCAGAATGCTCGTATATTTATAGGAGGCCAAAATGGCCATGAACTCGATCGTTACCAACGCTAGTTCTTTCGTTGCACTTCGCAATTTAAACAACATCAATGCCGCAATGCAAACAACGCAAAACCGCGTTTCAACCGGTTTGCGGATTTCAGACTCGGCTGATGATTCATCCAATTTCGCAATCGCCTAAGGGATTCGGACAGAGCTCAAAGCGCTTTCCGCTGTTTCCCAAGGCCTGAACAATACCAAAGGTATTGGCAAAGTTGCCTTGGCCGGTACAACCGGTGTGTCCAACCTGCTTGGCGATATCCGTGCGAAGATGACCGAACTGGCTAACGAAGGCATCACCGCCGCCCAGCGCACGATCCTGTCATCGGATTTTAATAAATTAATGTCACAAGCCGGTAACTTCATCGCCAACGCTGACTTTAACGGCGTCAATGTGTTGGAAACCGCACAAACCAGCATTTCAACATTGTCTAACCTGAACGGTGGTTCGTTGACCCTGAACAAACAGGATCTGCAAACCACGGCGGAAGCCTTGGCGGCAATTTCTGTGGCCACAGGTGCAACCATCACTTCGGCAGCGATTACCTCTGAATTTACGGCCCTTGAAACCGCTGTGAATACCGCACTTGGTGGTCTTGGGGCCGATGTTCGGGCGCTGAATTTGCAAACGGACTTCTTGTCCGACATCTCGTCGGCAACCGAAGAAGGCTTGGGCAACATCGTGGATGCCGATATGGCCCGCGAATCAGCCCGTATGACAGCGCTGCAAGTCCAGCAGCAACTGTCCGTTCAAACGCTTGGGATTATCAACCAAGCACCGAACAGCCTGCTTGGCTTGTTCCGGTAAACCCACATAACGCCATTGTAAGAAAAGACGTCCTCATCAACTTGATCAGACGGCACGGCTGCCACCGTGTCGTCTTTTTTTTCACGACCGCGCTTCAGCCATAGCGGCTTGTTCAGGCTGATATCTACATCGCTTGCCGGTCTATCCAGTTTCGTAAATACGCCGCTTCAGCCTGCCGACGTGTTGGATATTTATCTTCAAAATCCATTAATCGGTCACATGCCGCCGACCAGTCTTGGGCGGTAATATCGCGCCAAAACTTTGACGTTACCTGCGGTAAGTTACTGCCGTATTGCCAGGCAACCGAACAGATCACCGTTTGGACCTCCGGCGCCAGGTCATCAAAGCATTGCGGCGTCAGGGTATCGGCAACCGCCGCGTCATAGCGCCGGCGCAATCGATCAAATGTTTGTTGTTTCACGGCACGGTCCAGAAGATCGGCTTCTTCGGCTGTAATCCGGCACGGGTTTTGGCGTACAAATTCGGCTGCAGCCAAACCCTTTTGGCCCAAATAAGGGGTCAGCTTTGCGATCAACGCGGCAGGCAGCTTTAGGGCCATTAAATCACCTGCATTGCGACTACCAAGATCAACCCCGGTCGCAACGGTTGGGCCGGATTTTTCCGTATAGGGGCCTGGCGGGAAATAAACATCCAACCACTGTCCGCCTTCAAATCGGGAGAGAAAATGCCAATCAATGTCCATCATACGAGCCTTTTTAAAGGCCGATTGTCGGTGGCCTCTTGCCGCCGTCGATCAGCTTTGGTTTGAAGTCGGCATACTGGCTTTTGCGGTAATGCCGGGTATCGCACGTCAAAGTTATGGTTCCACTGACGGCAGGCCCGGAAAATGCCGTCAATTTAACGCTCAAGCGCAGATCCATATATGGCTGCGCACGGTTTGGCGTTATTGCCGACTGCATATGGGGGCAGCAAGCTGTCGATCAAGATGGCGCGATGATGGTTGGTGGTCTTGCCGCAAGCTTTTGCGATGGAAGTTGACACGGTTGCTTATGATGGCCGCAAAATGGCTGTAAAAGCGTTGTTTTATGGGCCATAAAAAAGCCGCCGGTAATATCCCAGCGGCTTTTCTTGGTACGTATTCGACGCAAAATCCGTCGGTTAACTGTTATGCGCTTGCTTAGTCGATGCCTTTAACCACCGCTTCGGTGATTGCCTTGGCATCGCCAAACAGCATGGTGGTATTTTCACGGAAGAACAGATCATTCTGCACCCCGGCATAACCGGACGCCATTGAACGTTTGATGAAGTAAACCTGTCCGGCATCTTCCACATCCAGGATCGGCATGCCGTAAATGGCGCTGTCGGGATCGGTTTTGGCTGCCGGATTGGTCACGTCATTGGCGCCAATCACAAAGGCCACATCAGCGGTTTTGAAGGCCGAGTTGATGTCTTCAAGCTCGAACACCTCATCATAGGGCACATTTGCTTCCGCCAAGAGCACGTTCATATGCCCTGGCATCCGCCCGGCCACCGGATGAATGGCGTAGCTCACTTTGACGCCCTCAGCTTTCAGCGCGTCGGCCATTTCCCGCAAGGCATGCTGCGCTTGCGCCACAGCCATACCATAGCCAGGCACAATGATCACCGAGCTAGCAGTTTTCATGAAATAGGCCGCATCAGCAGGTGCCCCTGATTTCACTGGACGATCATCAACCTCGCCACTTGCACCGCCGCTGCCGCTGCCTTCTTCGGCACCAAAGCCGCCAAGGATCACGCTAAAGAACGACCGGTTCATACCCTTACACATGATATACGACAGGATCGCCCCCGACGCCCCAACCAGCGCACCGGTCACAATCAGTGCCGTATTGGCCAAGGTGAAGCCAATCCCGCAGGCCGCCCAACCGGAGTAGGAATTCAGCATCGAGACAACCACCGGCATATCGGCACCGCCAATGGGGATAATCAGCAAATAGCCAATCAGCAATGACAGGCCCACAATGACCCAGAAAGAGACGGCTGTTTGCTCACGGCAGAACCAAACCACCGCAGCGATCAAAGCCAGGCCAAGCAGGGCGTTCAAGGGATGTTGGCCACGGAAGGTAATCGGCGCTGAGCGGAACACCCCCTGCAGTTTGCCGAATGCGACGATCGAGCCGGTGAAGGTGATCGCCCCAATCGCCGTGCCAAGCCCCATTTCAAGCAGTGAGGCAACGGCAATTTCGCCGCTCTGGCCAAGACCGTAGGCGCTGGGGTTGTAAAATGCTGCAGCGGCCACGAACACAGCCGCCAAACCCACCAAACTATGGAACGCAGCAACCAATTGCGGCAGTGCCGTCATCTGAATTTTAAGGGCGGTGAAGGTACCGATGGCACCCCCGATCAAAACCCCGACAACGATCATCTCGTAGCTGACAACCTCGGGCTTGGCCAATGTTGTCACAACCGCGATGACCATCCCGGCGATGCCGAAAAAATTACCTTGCCGCGCCGTGACCGGCGAGCTTAGCCCACGCAACGCCATGATGAAACAAAGCGATGCGACCAAATAGGCGAAACCAGCGAAATTTTCCATGACCTAGATACTCCCGCTCACGCCTTGGGCTTTTTCTTGAACATCGATAGCATTCGGTTGGTTACAACAAACCCACCAAAGATATTAATGCTCGCGAGGATGACAGCGACGAACCCAAACACTTTGGACAGGTTCAAATCGGCTGGGCCGGCGGCAATTAAGG
>QCEM01000065.1 GCA_003280605.1 SAR116 cluster bacterium AG-355-O21
GCGCACCGCATGCCCCAGCAACTGATAGAGATGGTGTGCACGCGACCCGCGACGGTCAATGCGGATGCCCTCGCCGGCGGGGACATAGGACACATCGCGGCTTTTCTCGCTGGCACTAAAGAAAGATGAAACCGGCACGGCCAAGGCATCCGCCAGACTTGATAGGGTCGAAAGTGACGGGCTGGTATGGCCTGTTTCGATCTTCGATAACATCCCTTGCGAAAGACCGGCAGCGTCGGCCAGCATCGCGGTGGTCATGTCCTGGTGTTTGCGTTGGCGGCGAACTTCGGCACCAATTTTGGCGGCAAGGTCGCGTCCGCCGTCACTCTCCGTGGCCATGACTCTTCCCTTCACAACGCATTCACAACAACCCCTCAAGGTACGGGCTTTATCTCGCGGCGGATTGCTTGTAAATGTGATTCATCCCATCACGCCGGCAGCCGTGTCAACATTACGAACCGTAAAATCCTGTTGCCGCGTTTCTCTGCCCGCGCTGCGGTCCGATAACCGGCGGCAATCAACAGCCGGCAAGGCGGCCGATCGGCCTGCCCTGGCACTTCACACCGGCGAACGTTAAGGCCAGGGATTAGGCCGGCAATTTGGACCGGCAATTTGCACCGGCAATTTGCGCCGGCAATTTGCGCCGGTATCGGCTCCTCTCAGCGGCGCCGCAAACGCTGTCGGTGACAGGTCTTAGCGCTGCGATGCCAAATCGCGTTTAAGAGCCGCCGTCACGGCTGCGACTGTCTTGACACCATGGTGCTTATGGCCGGCGGTATGCTAATGACTTTCACACAATGGACGAAACGCCGTTTGCGCGGCGCTGCGCGATGTATCGGCTGATGGCAGCTGCAGCCGTGACGGTAACTGCGCTTGCTCAGCAGGTAGACAATGAGCGACCGCAATCTGTGGGCTGCAGACAATCACCCCAAGGGCGAAAACGACACCATAAAAAACTTTCGGTACATGCATTTCTCTCCTGTTTATAAATCAGTCAGCGTTTCTTGGCGCTTAATGCCGGCCGGATGACAGACCGCCTGCGGCGACGATAAAGTCAACAATATCGGGAACCCCCTCACCCTTCTTCAGGTTACTGAAAATGAAGGGCCGGGTGTCGCGCATACGTTTGGAATCAATATCCATGATCGACAGATCTGCGCCCACCAACGGCGCAAGATCGGTTTTGTTGATCACCAATAAGTCCGAACGGGTAATGCCTGGACCGCCCTTCCTGGGAATTTTCTCGCCGGCGGAAACATCGATCACATAGATTGTGATATCAGCTAATTCCGGCGAGAACGTTGCCGCCAGGTTATCGCCGCCGGATTCAATGAAGACAACATCCAGGTCTGGAAACTGGCTGTTCATATCTGCGACCGCCGCAAGATTGATCGAGGCATCCTCACGGATCGCGGTATGCGGACAGCCGCCTGTTTCCACCCCCATGATGCGTTCCGGCGGCAAGGCCCCGGTTGCGGTCAAGATCCGCTGGTCTTCCTTGGTGTAAATATCATTGGTGATGGCGGCAACCGAATGGGCGCTGCGCATCGCTTTGCAGAGATTTTCAAGTAAGGCAGTTTTCCCCGAACCAACCGGCCCGCCGACACCAACACGTAATGGCCCATTCATGATCTAAATAACCTCGTATATTGATTTTCATGTTTCATCGATGCCCAGTCTACCATCGGCGTGGCCGATCCAAAACTGCACATATCCCGCTTCAGCGCCGCCTCGACCGCGCCGTGAATTTGGTTTTCAAGCAGCGCCATTGCACGCTGTCCATCGGTTTGCCCAAGGGGGACCAAACGCACCCCTGCTGAAATCAGATTAGCGACAAAGGCATGCAGGAAAGCAGCCAAGGCGGCGCGCAGGTCAATCCCGGCGATCGCGGCCGCAAGGGCCACCGCAACAGGGCTTGTCGCCGTCACCTGCCGGGCCGTTAAAGCGGCTTGCCAAGCGGTCAGTCGTGGCTCCGGCCACACCGCCGTGACGGTCAGCAAGAATGCCGCCCCCTGAGCGCTGCTTTCAAGGGCCAATTCAGCGGTGCTTCGGGCGGCCTGGGCGGTTTCCGCAACCGTCAGAAATGCCGCCAAGTCATCGGCCTCAACAGCAGTCCAGGCGGCGCAAAAAAGATCCGCGTCAAGCCGTCCGCTGCCATCGTGTAAGACGCTCTCCAACCAGCTGCTTAAGGTGTCGCCGCTGTTGATTAATCCGCTTTCAACCGCCCACTCCAGGCCGTGCGAATAGGTATAGGCACCAACTGGAAAGGCCGGTGACAACCAGGTCATCAAGCGCAGCAATGCAGCGCTCGGCTGGGTTTGATCAATCTGCATGGTCATGATGATGCTGATGCTCGTGGCCGTGCGCATGATCGGTCCCTGGGCCGTGCTCATGAGCATGGCCAGAACGCTCGCCATGATCATGATAAGCACCTGATTCCGGGGAAAATCCGGCATTTAAACGCTGCACATTAGCGCCCAAACGTTCCACCATCGCAACCAGGACATGATCATCCCGAATGCGCAAACGGCCACCTGCTAAGACCTGCATCGGGGTATGTCGGTTGCCAATATGCCAGGCCAGCTTGATGGTATCCTCAAGGCTTGGTGGGGTGATATCGGCAACTGCTTCTGCGGCCGCACAAACACGAATTACCCCGCCGTCGCCTTCCAGCTGCAGGCCGTCGCCATCTTCAAACCGTGTTGCTTCGGCCAAATCCAGCAAAAAAGCCTCGCCACGATCATCAACCAATCGGATCCGGCGGCGATGGCGGTCATCAAAATCCAATGTGACCGTGGCGATCTCTTGCTCGGACGACCAACTCTCTTTGCCGCAAACGGCAGTGGCACGACGCATCAATCAACTCCTTAAAACAGAAAGTAACGTTGCGCCATTGGCAGCACGTCAGCAGGCGCACAGGTCAACAACTCACCATCGGCACGCACTTCGTAGGTTTCCGGGTCAACTTCCATCACCGGGCAGTAATCATTCAAGACCATGTCCTTTTTGGTCACCGCCCGGCAACCGGCAACAGCAATCATTTGTTTTGACAGCCCGAAGCTGTCGGCGATGCCGTTGTCAATCGCAGCTTGGGAGACAAACGTCACCGAACTATGTGTGAGGGCGCGGCCGAAGGCGGCAAACATCGGCCGATAATGCACCGGCTGCGGCGTTGGAATGGATGCGTTTGGATCCCCCATGGCGGCGGCGGCAATACTCCCGGATTTCAACACCAAGTCAGGTTTGACACCAAAAAACATTGGTTTCCAGAGCACCAGGTCAGCAATTTTTCCAACCTCAACAGACCCCACATGTCGATCAATGCCGTGGCTAATGGCCGGATTAATGGTGTATTTCGCAATATAGCGGCGCACCCGGAAATTATCATTGTCACCGCGTTCCTGCGGTAAGCGGCCACGTTGCCGGCGCATCTTATCGGCGGTTTGCCAGGTCCGAATAATCACTTCACCGACCCGGCCCATGGCTTGACTATCGGAGGCAATCATCGAAAACGCCCCCAGGTCGTGCAAGATATCTTCTGCAGCAATGGTCTCGCGGCGGATCCGGCTTTCCGCAAAAGCAACATCTTCCGGAATCCGATTGTCCAGGTGATGGCACACCATCAACATGTCGAGATGCTCGTCAATGGTATTCACCGTATAAGGCCGGGTTGGATTGGTTGACGAGGTCAGAACATTGGCCTCGCCACATAGCTTGATGATGTCGGGGGCATGGCCGCCGCCGGCACCTTCGGTGTGAAAGGCGTGAATGGTGCGCCCTTTGAAGGCGGCAACCGTGTTTTCAACAAACCCCGATTCATTCAACGTGTCGGTGTGGATCGCCACCTGGACATCGTAATCCTCGGCGACCGACAAGCAATTGTCGATGGCGCTGGGGGTTGTCCCCCAATCTTCATGTAGTTTTAGACCAGCAACGCCGGCATTAATTTGTTCAACCAATCCGGCCGGTTGAGAGGCATTACCTTTGCCAAAAAATGCCATGTTCACAGGCAGGCCTTCAGCTGCTTGCATCATCCGTCCGATATGCCACGGCCCGGGTGTACAGGTGGTGGCATTGGTGCCTTCAGCGGGGCCCGTACCGCCGCCAAGCATGGTGGTCACACCCGAGTACAAAGCGTCGTCTACCTGCTGTGGGCTGATCCAGTGGATATGGGCGTCAATGCCGCCGGCCGTTAAAATCCGGCCCTCACCCGCAATCGCTTCGGTGCCTGGACCGACAATAATATCCACATCAGGTTGCACATCAGGGTTGCCTGCTTTGCCGACGGCAGCAATGCGCCCGTCACGTAACCCGACATCGGCCTTAATAATGCCCCAATGGTCAACGATCAGCGCATTGGTGATGACCGTGTCAACAGCCCCATCGGCACGCCCTAATTGCGATTGTCCCATGCCGTCACGAAGCACTTTTCCGCCGCCGAACTTCACCTCTTCGCCATAGGTGGTCAGGTCACGTTCAACCTCGATCAGAAGTTCGGTATCAGCCAGCCGCACCCTGTCGCCGACAGTTGGACCAAACATTGAGGCATAGGCCGAGCGATCAATTTTAAAAGCCATTCCTTAATCCTCCAGCGAGCCTTGAATATGGGCGTTGAAACCATGAATAATGCGGCTTCCGGAGAAATCCACCAGTTGCACACTGCGGGTCTGTCCTGGCTCGAAGCGGACCGCCGTACCTGCGGGAATGTCCAAGCGCATGCCGCGTGCTGCGGCGCGGTCAAAATCCAGCGCCGGATTGGTTTCAGCAAAATGATAATGCGAGCCGACTTGAATCGGCCTATCGCCGCTATTGGCGACATCAATCTCCAACAGGCGGCGGTCCGCATTCAAGGTTATCTCACCGTCTTGGGTTAAAATTTCACCGGGAATCATTGTCACCTCGCTAACGAATCGGGTTATGCACGGTGACCAGCTTGGTCCCGTCAGGAAATGTCGCTTCGACCTGAATGTCATGGATCATCTCGGCGATCCCTTCCATCACTTGATGACGGCCCAGAACCTCGCCGCCGGCAGCCATCAAGTCAGCAACGCTGCGGCCATCACGCGCTCCCTCAACCACAAAGTCTGAGATTAAGGCAATCGCCTCGGGGTAATTGAGTTTTACCCCGCGCTCTAAGCGCCGCCGCGCCACCATCGCCGCCATTGCGACCAATAACTTATCTTTTTCCCGTGGAGAGAGATTCATCCCAAATCCTCACTTCGCCCGTCAAATATGCCAAAGCCGAGGCAAACGCCCCGGCAAATCTGCGACTTCAGCCCGAAAGTGCGCCCAAAAAACCCCAAATTCCCGTCTTAAGTCTTGCGCCCGCGGTGCCAGCCATCGGATCACCAAAATGCCGTTTACAACTGTTGCCGCACTGCGCACATGATCGCCGGCGGGCAAGAAATCGCGCACCTTTTCAAGCAAGCCGTCAGCATCCTCGCCAACGTAAACGGCGGTTGCTGTAGCGCCGGCACCGGCAAACCCGGCGGCGGATGCCATCAGCGCCGTCATGGCCCCTTCCAGGTGCAGTGCGTCAAGCCAAACCAGACGCTTATCGCGGCGAACTTCCCAAACTTCCCGCAGCAATCCGTGGCGAAAAACCTCCGCCATTGCCGCACGCCCAAACACCAAAATCTCACCGGCCAAAACTTGTCCGTTGCCGGTTACGTCAATGCAGGTCCGGCGACGCAAACAGGCTTGATCAAAGACAATGGTTTCCTGCGGCAACCACTCAAGCCAGCTTCCGGGCGCGGCCGATAAATTGACGTCAATGGTGGTCACGGCACCTGTTGAACGGTAGATTTTTTCGGCCGCTTGCTGGGCCACAAGGGCCCGGCATCGCGCCCCTACATGGGCCGCTATCGCCACCTGATCGCCGCCGACAAAACCGCCGGCCGTGTTCACAATGGCCGCCAGCGGCAGATCACCGACAGCTGCTTGCGGGAATAAAATACGCATCGGGTTATGCTGATATAGGGTTTGCAAACGGGTGCCGTCGCCCTGATCGACAAAACGGATATCGGCGCGTCCACTGACCGCCGCCACGGGCGTCTCACTTCCCTGCACTTGCGCGCCGCCCTGAGTCTCGATTGGGACTGCCGCTGCCGATAATCCTGCCATAACTTACGCCTTGTCCTGCACGCCCCGACCAGCTTTGTAGTGGAGCATCAAAGCATTGATTTCTAAACCGTTAAGTACCGCCGCATATCATCTTCCTGCAACACACCCGCCGCTGCGGCAAGCGCCACCTCGCCGCGATCCATCACTACAAAAGCATCCCCAAGCGCGTGCGCAAAGTCGAAATATTGCTCGACCAGCACAATTGCCATATCACCGCGATCACGCAGATATGAAATCGCCCGCCCAATATCTTGAATGATCGACGGCTGAATGCCTTCGGTCGGCTCATCCAAAATCAGTAGTTTCGGCCGCATTACCAAAGCACGCGCAATCGCCAATTGCTGCTGTTGACCGCCTGATAGATCACCGCCACGTCGGTGCATCATATCTTTGAGAACCGGGAACAAGGTAAAGACATCATCCGGCACTCGGCGGTCGGGGCGGGGCAGACTGGCAAAACCGGTTCGCAGGTTTTCCGCGACGGTCAGCATCGGGAAAATCTCTCGGCCTTGCGGAACCATGGCAATGCCGCTGCGGGCGCGTTGATGGTCGACCCATTTGGTGATGTCTTGATCATGCCACAGAATTTGTCCGTCCTGCGCAGCGTGCCGCCCCGTGATCGCACGCATCAAACTGGTTTTGCCGACACCGTTTCGCCCAAGGACGCATGTAACCTGGCCAATTTCAGCACGCAGAGACACGTTGCGTATTGCTTGGGCTGCACCATAGTAAAGATTTAAACTGTCAACGCGCAACATGCTCAGCGCCCCAAATACACATCGATAACATCTTGATTAGCGCTGACCTGATCCAGCGAGCCTTCCGCCAACACCCGGCCTTCATGTAGAACCGTCACCCGGACATCCAGATCACGAACAAAGGTCATGTCATGCTCAACCACGATGACACAGTGATTTTCAGCGATTTTTTTCAATAAGCGCGCGGTTTCGGCAGTTTCGGCATCGGTCATGCCGGCGGCTGGCTCATCCACCAACAGCACTTTTGGATCCTGCGCCAAAAGCATGCCGATTTCCAACCACTGCTTTTGGCCATGGGACAGGTTGGCCGCCATCTCATGGCATTGCGTGGTTAAGCGGATGGTTTCCAGAAGCGCCATGATGCGATCTGTCTTGGCGGCGGTCGGACGGTCACGAAGGGTTGCCCAAACGCCGCGCGGGGCCGCCATCGATAGGGCAATATTGTCATAAACCGTATGATTTTCGAACACGGTGGGCTTTTGAAACTTGCGGCCAATCCCCAGATTGGCAATGGCCGCTTCATCCAGCTTGGTCAAGTCAACGGCACGGCCAAAAATCACCTCACCGCTGTCAGGTTGGGTTTTACCTGTGATGACGTCCATCATGGTGGTTTTGCCGGCACCATTGGGGCCAATAATGGCGCGCATTTCCTGGGCGCCAACGATCAGCGATAAGCTGTTTAAGGCCTTGAAACCGTCAAAACTAACGGAAACATTTTCCAAGTAGAGTTGAGTGTCACCGACATCGGTCATTGGTTTTCACCTTTTGTCGCTGCGCCGCTCTCGGGCCTGCGGGCCTGTGGACGGGCCTGCCGCCAAGTGTCGAACAAGCCAAGAATACCTTTCGGAAACGCCAAGGTGACGGCAATGAACAGCCCCCCCAAAGCAAACAGCCAAATTTCCGGCAAAAACCCGGTAAGCAGGGTTTTCGCGGCATTTACAAAACCGGCACCGATGATTGCCCCGATAAGGGTTCCGCGGCCACCAACCGCGACCCAGACAACGGCCTCGATTGAATTTGCCGGCGAGAATTCGCTTGGGTTAATGATACCGATCTGCGGCACATACAGGGCGCCTGCCAGTCCAGCCATCGCAGCCGACACGGTCCACACAAATAATTTATAATTTTCAACCCGGTAGCCAAGAAATCGGGTTCGCGCCTCAGCGTCACGGACGGCCACCAAGATCTTTCCAAATTTTGAGCGAACAATCGCCAAGGCAAGCAAATAACCGCCGATCACTGCCGCCGACGAGGCCATAAATAGGACGACTCGGGTGCCGTTCGACTGGATATCAAAGCCCAAAATATCTTTGAAATCAGTCAAGCCGTTATTGCCCCCGAAGCCCATGTCGTTGCGGAAGAAGGCAAGCATCAAAGCAAAGGTCATGGCCTGGGTGATAATCGACAAATACACCCCGGTCACCCGGCTCCGAAAGGCGAACCAACCAAAAATAAACGCGAGCGTCGCCGGCGCCAGCAGCGCCATCACCAGGGCAAAGCCAAAATGATCAAAACCATACCAATACCAGGGCAGTTCAGGCCAGTTCAGAAAAACCATGAAGTCCGGCAAAATCGGGTCCCCATAGACCCCGCGGCTGCCGATTTGACGCATCAAATACATGCCCATGGCGTAGCCGCCAATGGCAAAGAAGGCACCATGACCAAGTGACAAGACACCACAAAAACCCCAGACCAAATCAATCGCCAGGGCCAGCAAGGCATAGCAGAGGTACTTACCAAACAATGAAATCACGAAGGTTGGCACATGCAATGGATGGTCAGGCGCAAAGACCTGATTGCCAAGGGCCAATGCGACCGTGAGCAGAACCATCGTGGTAATGAAATAGCGACCCCGACCATCCAGCCAGGTGAACAGTTTACCGGTAATCATGAGTCAATCGCCCGCCCCTTGAGGGCAAACATGCCGCGCGGACGCTTTTGGATGAACAGAATGATGAAAACCAGCACCAGGATTTTGCCCAACACAGCGCCGGCAAAAGGCTCCAAAAACTTGTTCGCGATGCCGAGCGTCAGCGCCCCGACCAGCGTGCCCCAAAGGTTGCCAACGCCGCCGAACACAACCACCATGAAGCTATCAATGATATAGCTTTGCCCGAGGTTGGGGCTGACATTATCAATTTGGCTAAGCGCCACGCCTGCGATCCCGGCGATCCCGGAGCCAAGACCAAAGGTTAAGGCGTCAACCCAATCGGTGCGGATCCCCATCGAGCCGGCCATGGCGCGATTTTGTGTGACAGCACGCATTTGCAAACCAAAATGCGTTCGCCGCGAGATGATCATCATCACCGCCACGACCAACAAGGCAAACACAATGATGTACAGCCGATTATAGGTCATCGTCAGTTGGCCGATCTCGAAAGCACCGGACATAAACGCCGGGGTGCCGACTTCTTGATTGGTTGGCCCAAATAGCGAGCGCACCACCTGCTGCAGCACCAGCGAAAGCCCCCAGGTGGCCAATAATGTTTCTAACGGCCGGCCATACAGAAAGCGGATGATGCTGCGCTCAATCAAAATACCGACGGCACCGGAAACCATGAAAGCCACCGGCACGGCGATCGCCAAGGACCATTCGAATAATTCCGGAAAATTAGATTTGATGATGTTTTGAACGACAAAGGTCACATAGGCGCCAATCATAACCATCTCGCCATGGGCCATGTTAATCACGCCCATCACTCCAAAGGTGATGGCCAAGCCCATCGCCGCCAGCAGCAAGACCGAGCCAAGTGATAAGCCATATAAAATGTTTTGGCCTGCCGCCCACATCGCCAAATTCTTTTCAATCCGTTTGATGGCATCTTCGGCGACCGCTTTCACCTCGCCTGAAGCGCGCGGCAGGAAGCCCAACAAAATCGACCGGGCATCATCGTCACCGCGGTCAAGCAACACTGCGATGGCGGCTTTTTGATCGGCGTCGCTTTGCTGGCCGGCAAGGACGCTAACGGCCCGCGCGGCAATCATGGCGGTTTTGATATCGGCCACTGTTTCAGCGGCGATTGCGGCGTCAAGGGCCGCGACGGCAGCGGCGTCTTTAGATTTGAAAATCGCCGCCGCTGCGTTGCGCCGAACATCTGGATCTGCCGAGCGCAAGGTTAAGCTGCCCATGAGGTCTCGGATCATACGCC
>QCEM01000066.1 GCA_003280605.1 SAR116 cluster bacterium AG-355-O21
CGGTAGTCTCTAATGTTTTGGCGATACCATAGCCTTGGATCAGCTCGGTTACTTCAGCGCCGATCATATGAGCGCCCAGCAATTCGCCGGTTTTTGCGTCAAAAATCGTCTTGATCATACCCTCGGCATCACCCAGGGCTATCGCCTTGCCATTGCCGATGAAAGGAAACCGGCCAACCTTGGTCGCATGCCCTGCCTCTTTCGCTTTTGCTTCGCTTAACCCGACACTGGCAATTTGTGGCCGGCAATAGGTGCAACCAGGGATCAGTTGCACGTCAATCGGATGCAAATCTTTTTCACCGGCAATCTTTTCAACACAGAGGACCGCTTCATGGCTGGCTTTATGCGCCAACCACGGGGCACCGGTTAGGTCACCAATGGCATACACCCCCGGCTCGGCTGTTTCACACCACGGGTTAATGCGCACGTGACCACGCTCTACGACGACCTTGGTGCCGTTCAGACCCAAATCTTCGGTATTGCCAATAATACCAACCGACAGCAGCACGGTTTCGACGTCGATTGCATGCTTTTTGTCGCCGACCTCAATCTGTGCGCGGGCTCCGCCTGCATGCTTTTCAACGGCTGTCACCTTGGCACCGGTGAAGATTTTAATGCCCTGCTTTTCAAAGGATTTTTGCGCAAAGGCCGAAATTTCCGCATCTTCGGCAGGTAAAATCCTGTCAACCACTTCGACCACCGTTACATCGACGCCGATGTCGTTATAGAAACTGGCAAACTCGACCCCGATCGCGCCGGAGCCGATCACCAACAGTGATTTTGGGGTTTTTCCCGGCACCAAGGCGTCCTTGTAGGTCCAAATGGTTTGGCCGTCCGGGTCCATGCCCGGCAACGTCCGGGCACGGGCACCGCTGGCCAGAATGACATGCTGGGCGGTCACATCGGCGACAGCTTTTCCATCTTTCCGCACCGCGACTTTACGCAAGCCACCGGCGACGCCGGCTAACTGACCTTGACCATCGAACACGGTCACCTTGTTTTTCTTCAGCAAATGGCCAACACCACCGGACAATTGTTTGGCAATGCCGCGTGAGCGGGCGACGATTTTATCGAGATTGGCGCTGGCACCGGTGATCTCAAGTCCAAATGCCGCAGCATTTTGCGCCAGGTGCAAAACTTCGGCTGAACGCAACATTGCCTTGGTCGGAATACAGCCCCAATTCAGACAGATACCGCCTAAATGCTCACGTTCCACCAACGCTGTTTTCATACCTAATTGGGCGGCCCGAATTGCTGCCACATAGCCACCAGGACCACCGCCGATGACAATCAAATCAAATCTGTTATCAGCCATAGTCCGCTCCTAAAGCAGCATTTTCAGAGGGTCTTCGATCAGCAGCTTAAAGGCTTGCATAAATTCTGCGCCAACGGCACCGTCAACGACCCGGTGGTCTGATGACAATGTACACGACATCACTGTCGCCACCGCCAGCTCGCCGTCATTGACGACTGGCCGTTGCTCCCCTGCACCAACGGCAAGGATGGCGCCCTGCGGTGGATTGATCACCGCTGCAAACTCTTTGATACCGAACATCCCCAGGTTGGAAATCGAAAACGTGCCGCCCTGATATTCTTCGGGCAGCAGTTTGCCATCCCGCGCCCGGCCGGCAAGGTCTTTCATTTCCGCTGAAATTTGCTTCAGCCCTTTACCTTCGGCACCGCGAATGATGGGCGTAATCAGACCGCCGTCAATCGCCACCGCCACCGAAATATCAACGGCTTGCCATTGCCGGATCTCGTCTTCAAACCAGGACGCATTTGCCGCCGGCACCTGCTTCAACGCCAGGGCGGCGGCCCGGATAATCAAATCATTAACGGAGAGTTTGAAATCCGTGGCGTTATTGTTGAGCTTTTTGCGCAGCTCCAAAAGCTCATCTAACCGGCAATCAACGGTAAGATAGAAATGCGGTGCCTGCTGTTTAGACTCGCTTAACCGACGGGCAATGGTCTTCCGCATCATCGAGTTTGGAATTGCGATGGAATCAGGCATTCCAGGCATTGCCCCGACCGCCACCGGTGCTGCCGGCGCTGCCGGCGCTGCCGCCGAAACGCCGCTTGCAATCGCCGCCTCAACATCACGTTTGACGATCCGGCCGCGGGGACCCGAACCGCTCACATGCCCTAAATCAAGACCGGCATCAGCAGCGATCCGGCGGGCCAATGGGCTGGCAAAAATCCGTGTCTCGGAAGCGGCTACCACAGGGGCCGGCGGCGCAGCAACTGGCGGTGCTGCAGCTGGTGCCGGTGCAGGCGATGCCGGTGCAGGCGATTCCGGTGCAGGCGATGCCGGTGCAGGCGATGCCGGTGCGGCGGCGGCTGCCAAGCCGGCGATATCAACATCGCTCAAATCCTCGCCATCCTCCAACAGCACAGCAATCACCGAATTGACCGCAACCCCGTCGGTGCCGGCAGCAACAACAATCTTTCCCAGTACGCCTTCATCAACAGCTTCGACTTCCATCGTCGCTTTATCGGTCTCGATTTCAGCGATAACATCGCCGGCGCTGACGGTTTCGCCCTCGGCCTTCAGCCATTGTGCCAATTTGCCTTCGGTCATGGTCGGCGATAGCGCCGGCATCAGGATCGTAGTGGCCATGTCAGCCTCCTTTTACGAACGATAACAAGCCGACTTCGCGGCAGCGACGATGTGATCGACCTGCGGCAAGGCGAGTTTTTCAAGATTGGCGGCATAGGGCATGGGCACGTCGGCACCATGCACACGCGCAACCGGCGCATCAAGGTAGTCAAAGGCATGTTCCATCATGGTTGCCGACAGCTCGGCACCAATGCCGGCATATGGCCAACCTTCTTCACAGGACACCAAGCGATTGGTTTTCATAACCGACTGGGTGACCGTTTCAACATCCAATGGGCGCAGCGTTCTCAGATCGACAACTTCCGCCTCGATGCCTTCGGCGGCAAGAATTTCAGCGGCTTCCAGTGCTTTACCAACCATGATCGAAAAAGCTGTGATGGTGACATGACTGCCGGCCCGGACAATTTTTGCTTTGCCGATCGGCAGCACAAAATCCGGATCGGTCGGCACCTCAAATGTCTGCCCATAAAGCACTTCATTTTCCAGGAAAATGATCGGGTTTGGATCCCGGATGGCGGCTTTCAAAAGTCCTTTGGCATCACCTGCGGACCACGGCGAGACAACTTTCAGTCCCGGGCAATGGGCAAACCAACTGGCAAAACACTGCGAATGTTGCGCGGCGACGCGCGCAGCGGCACCGTTCGGCCCCCGAAACACCATCGGTGAGCCCATCTGGCCGCCAGACATATAGAGCGTCTTGGCCGCAGAGTTAATAATATGATCCATCGCCTGCATGGCGAAGTTGAAGGTCATGAATTCAACAATCGGCCTCAGGTCACCAAAGGCTGCGCCAACACCAAGGCCAGCGAAGCCAATTTCGGTAATTGGCGTGTCGATGACACGGCGCGCACCAAATTCATCCAGCAAGCCTTGGGTGACTTTATAGGCACCTTGATACTCGGCGACTTCTTCACCCATGACAAAAACGCGATCATCGCTGCGCATTTCTTCGGCCATGGCATCACGCAGCGCCTCACGCACGGTTAAAGGCTGCGTCGCCGTGTAGAATTTATCCTCATCCATTGCCGGCACGCTGGCGATAGGGGCTGTCGGCATCGCCGCCCCCGGGGCGGTCGGGGCCAACGAAATTTCCGGAGCCGCTGCCGGCTCAGTTGCCGCTGGGGCAACCGCGATATCACCGGCGTTCTCACCGTCTTCCAGCAGCACCGCGATTACAGAATTCACGGCCACGCTTTCGCTGCCGGCGGCGATCAGGATTTTACCTAAGACCCCTTCATCAACAGCTTCCACTTCCATGGTCGCTTTATCGGTTTCAATCTCGGCGATCACATCGCCGGCACGCACCGTGTCGCCTTCCGCCTTCATCCACTGGGCCAGCTTGCCCTCTGTCATGGTTGGCGATAAGGCCGGCATCAGAATGTCAATAGCCATTGGTTTTCCTCTGCTACGGCGGCGCTTACGCGTCGACCAAAATTTCAGTAAAAAGCTCAGAGGCATCCGGCTCAGGGCTGGTTTGCGCAAAATCGGCGGCATCGGTAACGATTGCTTTGATTTCGCGGTCAATGCTTTTCAGGTCTTCTTCCTCAACCCCTAAGCGGTCGAGAATTTGCCGTGCATTGTCGATCGGATCATGTTCCTGGCGCATCTTATTGACCTCATCTTTGGTTCGATATTTCGCCGGATCAGACATCGAATGGCCACGATAGCGGTAGGTTTTCATTTCCAAAATCATCGGCCCTTTGCCAGCCGCACAATGGGCGCGGGCTTTCTCCGCTGCCGCCTTAACGGCCATCACATCCATGCCGTCAACCTCCATGCCGGGAATGCCGTAGGCTTTTCCGCGATCAGCTAGCGAGCCCCCTGCCGCCGCCCGATTAACCGAGGTACCCATGCCATATTTGTTGTTTTCGATGACGTAGATCACCGGCAGCGACCACAGTGCGGCCATATTGAAGCTTTCGTAGACTTGCCCCTGGTTGATGGCGCCATCGCCCAGATAGGTGAAACTGGCACCGCCGTCGCCTTTATACTTTGACGCAAACGCCAAGCCTGTCCCAATCGGCACCTGTGCCCCGACAATGCCGTGCCCGCCGAAGAAATTTTTCTCCCGGCTGAACATGTGCATCGAGCCGCCTTTACCTTTTGAATAGCCACCTTCACGGCCGGTCAACTCGGCCATGACGCCGCGTGCATCCATACCGGAGGCCAGCATGTGGCCATGGTCACGGTAACTGGTCACCACCGTGTCGGTGTCGCCGGCAACAGCTTGCATCCCCACGACAACGGCTTCCTGGCCAATGTAAAGGTGGCAAAAACCACCAATCACGCCCATGCCATAAAGTTGCCCGGCTTTTTCCTCAAACCGACGGATCAACAGCATGTCGCGGTAGAACTCAAGCATTTCCAATTTGTTTGCCTTCGGCTCCGTACGGCGTGATCGGGATGCGGTCCGATTACCTAAATGGGCTTTACCAGTGCTGGCGGCTTTGGCGGCACGTGCCATCTCACTCTCCTCGCTCCAAGGGTCAACGCCGCATCGTTACGACACGGCGGACACGACTCTTGTTTTAGCGAAAAATCGTGTTTAGCGCAATGCCGTATAAGTTATTGAAAATATGTGACATTTTGATAATTAACTGAATGTCAGTTAATTTGTTTTTGCGGCAACAACGACACTGGCCAATGTTGCGGCCACAGGCTGATAGCTGCGATCGGCGATGACCACATCGGTTGCATATCCAAGGTTAAGCATGGCGCGGGCGCGTTCTTCAAGCATGTCCCGATCAAGGCTTTCCGGCCGCATTAACGCGACTCGATCTTCGATCAATTGCCGGCGCTGGATAAGATCGGCATGGGTTTTTTCCGCCTGGGTGATTTCGGCATCAACCGTGTACCACGTACGCAGGCCCCGATTGCCTTCAACCGCATGATAGCCGAAATAGGCCATTGTCAGACAGCCCAAAACCGGCCAAACCACCGATTTCGCTCGCTTTTTAAACTCATTCAAAAAGGCCATAACTGTCTCCATCCAGGCGTACACACTGAATCACTGCCGATTCGCGCGGTCAACGTGAACAAAATTGGAACACAGCTCATTTTTGAGTGATCAGCGTTGATTGTTGCCAAAAAGACTCACTTTTTTAGCGCCTCTCCACATGTGATACTATGATTGCATTACAGCCATTCAGCGCCCTACTCCGTGGCATTTACCGGGGGACGATATGAACACCTATGATCACAGTGACGTCACTGCCATCAGCCACCTTTTAAAAGATTATTTTGACGGGCTTTATGAAGGTGATTTAGCAAAATTTGAACGGGTTTTTCACCCTGCCGCCCATTTGTATTCAACCGACGGCGTGACGGTGACCGATCTGCCGCGCCAGGATTATTTTGACATGATTGCCGGCCGCCCGGCACCGGCCGCACAATCTCTCGCCCGCCATGATCGGATCCTGTCAATCCAGCAAGCCGGCCCAAATACTGCGTTGGCAACGGTGCAATGCGCAATCCCGCCGCGCTACTTCACTGATTACCTAACTGTCATGAAGGGGCCAAACGGTTGGCAGATCGTCTCGAAAAGCTTCCATACCGATGTCCATGACGGGGCGTGATTTAAGCGCTAAATACTGCCATTTTAGCGCCGTATCAGCGGCTGATTTTTAAGGCTGCTGCGCCGGCGTATTTGGCGGCACTGCCAAGTTCTTCTTCGATCCGCAGCAACTGGTTATATTTCGCAATCCGATCCGAGCGCGACAGGGAACCGGTCTTGATTTGCCCGGTGTTCAAGGCCACCGCCAGATCAGCGATTGTGGTGTCTTCGGTTTCACCCGAGCGGTGCGACATCACAGAGGTGAAGCCGGCCCGATGCGCGGTATCAACGGTGGCAAAAGTCTCGCTTAAGGTGCCGATTTGGTTGACTTTCACCAGGATCGAATTGCCGATGCCCCGATCAATGCCGCGCTGTAGCCGTTCGACATTCGTCACGAACAGATCATCACCGACGATTTGAACCCGCTCACCAACTTTTTCGGTCAGCATTTTAAAGCCGTCCCAGTCATCTTCGGCCATGCCGTCTTCAATCGAAACGATCGGATAACGATCACAAAGATCGGCAAGGTAACCGACCATATCGGCGGCCGACAATTGCCGTCCTTCACCGCTCAGATGATAGACACCATCCTTAAAAAACTCGGTCGCCGCCGCATCCAGGGCAAGGGTAATGTCGACACCAGGACGATAGCCGGCACGCTCAATCGCGGCGATAACGAAATCCAAAGCTTCGGTAGCATGACCAAGATTTGGCGCAAAACCACCCTCATCGCCAACATTGGTGTTATGGCCCGCGTCCTTCAGTGCGGTTTTCAGAGCTTGAAAAACTTCAGCCCCCATCCGCAACGCATCGGAAAAGCTGCCGGCGCCCACCGGCATGATCATAAACTCCTGAAAATCAATGGCATTATCAGCATGCGCCCCACCATTGATGATGTTCATCATCGGCACCGGCAATACATGCGCAAAGGGGCCGCCGATATAACGATATAAGGGCGCGCCAAAGTCTTCTGCAGACGCTTTCGCCGCCGCCATACTGACACCCAGAATGGCATTGGCCCCAAGGCGGCTTTTATTGGCCGTTCCGTCGAGCGCCAGCAAGGTTGCATCAATATCCATCTGGGCGCTGGCATCACGGCCGGACAAGGCGTCGAAAATCTCGCCGTTCACCGCTTCCACGGCATCGCTCACGCCTTTGCCACCATAGCGTTTTGGATCGCCGTCGCGGCGTTCAACGGCTTCATAAGCACCTGTTGACGCGCCACTTGGCACAGCCGCACGGCCCAAGGCACCGGAATCCAAAAGCATATCAACTTCAACCGTCGGATTTCCACGACTATCAAGGACTTCGCGGGCGGTGATATCAAGGATGGCGGTCATCAGATGGCTCCGGCGGATTGCTGAAAGGGTGCCTCAGGGATACAAAGCCATAGCTTTTTTTTCAATGTAATTCGTTGCCTTTGTGATTGGACAACGCGGGAAAAGCATTCTTAATGACCAACGCTCACCATGGCTTAAAGGAGATTACCGATGTTATCATCACCGGCTGTTAATCCTGCGACCGTCACACCCAAGGTTGGTTCAGGCTATCCGGCGCAGTTTGCCGCGTCCACGGCACAGCGGCAGAAGCGCCAGCTTGCAGAGGCCTTGGGCCTGCAGGCGTTTGGCGTCAACCTGACCACATTACCGCCAGGGTGCGTGTCTGCCTTGCGCCATTACCATATGGGCGAAGATGAATTTATTTACATTGTTTCCGGTGAATTGGCCTTGGTCACAGATGCCGGCGAGCAGCTGCTAACCGTCGGCATGGTTGCCGGTTTTCCCGGCGGCGTGAAAGACGGCCACCATCTGATTAATCGTAGCCAATCTGATGCGGTCTATCTTGAGGTTGGCAATCGTGATCCGGCCTGCCAGTCGTTCTATCTCGACCATGACCTGACCATCGGTCCGGAAGATGCTGACGGCCAGCGGCATTTCACAAATCTTGCCGGTGTACGTTACCCGTGACGGCGAAGTTTTCCGAGCTTGCGGGCCAGCCTGCTAGTCCTGGTAGGCGGTGATGATTTTTTCCGCCTGGCCGGTCGCACGCTGTGCGCCGGTGCGGTCACCGGCGCGGTTTAGGGCAGCCGCATAAATTTTCCAGCCCCAGGCATTATTCGGCTTTGCGGCGGTCCGTTCGGCTAATAAATTGCGTGCCAAATCATGGTACTTGGAGCGGATCGCCGACCAGACCAAGATTTGCTCAAACAGATCGCGTTGGGCATGCGAGCCGCCGATTAACGGCAGCTGATATCGAATCGGCCATAACCGTTCGACAACACCGTCATAGTCCCCACGGCGCTGTGCCGCCATCGCTTCAACCAGCGGCACACCGACGGTTGCAGCAGCTTCCGCTTGCAGATATTTGCGTTCCCCATGGGCTTTGAGATGGCTGGCCAAACGCTCTGCCTCCGCGCCGCGTTCGGCAGCCAATAGGGCCATTTGGCAATGCAGTTGGACAAAGATAAGCTCATGGTCCTCGATATGCTTGGCCGCGATTTGCGCCACCGGCAGCCAGCGTTTACCAACATCCACACCATAGAGTTCCAACCGCCACAACAGCGAGGCGGCATTGCAAAGATCAAGATATTGATCCATCTCCAGGTCACGGCAAATATGCTGATCATAAAGCGCCAGCACAGTGTCAAATTCTTGCATCTCTAAATGGAATAACGCCTGATGCCAGTGCAGATGGTAGCGAAAGTTATGCGCCTTGCCCCAACTGTCGGACAGGCCGGCAACCCAGGCCACACCGTCACGGTGGCGGCCTTGCATTTCCATCACATGAGCGACCGCATGAACCGCCCATGCATCGGTTGGATTGGCCTCAACGGCAGCCCGACCGAAAGGCTCCGCGCGGTCATACTCGCCTGCTTCCTCAAGGGCGAAACAATACATCCCCTGAACAAACGAGTAGTCGCGGGTATAGCTATCAAGACTTGGCAGCACGCGGGCGATGGAATCGCGCATTTGCCGGGAATCGCCGTTATAAAAATGCTGAAAATGGGCAAACCGCAGCGCCAACAGATCACGTGGGTAATGAATCAGAATCTCTTCCCAAGCTGCAGTCATGCCACGATGGTCGCCGATGCACCAACATGACAATGCCTTAAGATGCCCCTTCTCACGATCATTCAGCGGTTGTTTTTCGGCAATTTCCTCAACCTGCTTGAGGGCTTTCCCGGCCCGAACCGCCATTGGTCCGTTAGCAAACAGCAAAAAGAAATAACCTTTTACAATCACTGCCATCGGCATGTCGGGATCGACGTCAAGCACGTCTTTTAAGCGATCGCCAACATCGC
>QCEM01000067.1 GCA_003280605.1 SAR116 cluster bacterium AG-355-O21
GCCTGATCCAGTATCTGGCAACGTTAACCATAAGAAAATCTCTGACTTATCCAACTAATGTTAATTTATGTTCGAACCTGCTTCGCACAATCTTTACACACTCAGGTATATCTACACGTCATAGAAAGCGTTGTGTCCGTCCCCAGTAACTTTTTATATGAAATCGCACACGGGTCTGTTCCCACTTTATTCAGCATTCTTTCACAGTCACCAGCAATATGCGAGCGCAAGTCAGGCAGTGGAATATCAGCGGTGTATTTGTAAATGGGCGAAGATTTCTTGTATCTGCCACTTCGTAACCATTTGGCACACGACAACTGAACCATCTCAAATGGATAATCACGCAACTTCATAGCGTGTCGTTACTCACTCACAGAATGACATTTGATTTGTCGTATTTCGCAGTTGCCATACGAGCAATCCAGTTCCCGTCAATCCTTCAGCTTTTGCCACCACGATTTGACCTCTGCGTCGCAATCCTTGTAGTCAGCATCCATGCAGCGTTTGGCACTCTTGTTAGCTTTTTCAAGCTGCTCACCTGGCAACTTCTTTGCCAACGCATCTCTTTCGCCGATAGCGTCAGAAAAACCATTCGCAGCAGCTATGTTCAACCACATATGCGCACTGCCGATGTCCTGCAAAACGCCACTGCCCCGTGCAAGCATCACCCCTAAAAGATATTGCGCTGCAGCTGCCCCAGATGACGCCATTTTTTGACAGCCCTTGCGTGCTTCCAAAAGCCCCTTCTTTGCTGCACTACAAATCCATCGTGCTGCGCTGTCATCATCCTGTTCAACGCCTTGACCTCGTTGAAATAACTTTCCCAGCTTGTATTACGTGTCAGCCGAACCTTTATGAGCTATATCCAAGCACCATTTGATGTGCTTTTTGTCGCCTTGATCCGCTGCTTTACAACGCCACTTAGCCGCTAACTCTTTGTCCTTATCAACGCCCTGACCAAACTGGTACATATAACCAAGATTGTTCCGCGCA
Organism: SAR116 cluster bacterium AG-355-O21; assembly: GCA_003280605.1. GTDB lineage: Bacteria > Pseudomonadota > Alphaproteobacteria > Thalassobaculales > Thalassobaculaceae > TMED26. Next base: position 994 of record QCEM01000067.1, read on the forward strand.
TTCGCATACCCCTGCTCAGCAGACTTGCGAAACCACTTCACCTCTTCAGCATAGTCACCAACATCGTAAGCCTTATTCCCTTTACCATTCGCACTTTGCGCATCAGCCCACACCGCTCCAGCTGAGCAGAATAAACCCGTCAGGATCACCAGCGTTGTAAGAAGTCGCCCCATCAGCCAACCACTCGCTTCATCGCATCTTCACTCACCTCAACATACCGCTGCGTCATCTGTAAAGATGAATGGCGAGCGAGTGCTTGAACATCACGCATACTTCCATTGTGCTGCGAGATGGTTCTTGCCCATTTCGTAATCGCTGTGCGTCTTCCGCTATGAGATGAGCAACCCTCAAAACCTAACTCACGATACAGCAACCAAAACCAGTTTGTCATAGATGCAGCAGAAAATGGCTTGCCTGACTTTGCTTTGATGATAGTGCTGACGGGTTTGCTGACAGCGAGCAAACCAGAGAGCGCAGATTTCAATCGTTCACTCATATAGACAACACCACCAGACGAACCCTTCGCTGATTTGTTCTCTAATCGGATAGCGTCAGTCAGATTGCCCTCTGCGTCTAAAACCATTCGCCATTCAACAGACGCAATCTCTTTTGCTCGTAAGCCAGCATCAACGCTCAATAGGAACATCACACGATTGCGGATGGCATCTCGTGTGTCGTCAATGTGTGAAAGAACGAATCGCTGCTGCTTCTCATTGAGGGGCTTTGCTTGTTTGGTAAGAGACATAGGCACTCCATTTATATTAGATAATCATAATATAAATGATTTTCTAACAGGAAGCAACCAGTTCCTCGCTCCTGACAACCTTTATATCATTGTTATTCAATGAGTTAGGTATCTAATGTTAGATAACGCATGTTTTCTAACATTGAGATTGAGAAGTCATTTCGTATGCGAAATGAGAATCAGCATCAAAACGGATACGACTTGGTTTGACTGTCTTTGGTCTCGGCTGGGCGAGGGGCATTTTTGACAAGTGCTTCGGCTTGCTCTTTCGTTCTCGTCTGCCCATAGAAGCGTTCAATCATCGCTACCGATGTTCCCATATTCTTCGCAACAAAATATACGCTCACTTCCTCTAATCGGAAAGTCGCATAGGTGTGACGAAGGCTGTAAATGCTGCGCTTCTCGCCTTTGCTGTTGTAAGCGACACCAGCGAAGTCAATCAGGCTATCAAAGCTCTTACGCAGCGAACCAATCTGTCTGCCGTCTTTGTGACAGAAGAGATATTCAGCAGCATCTGGTGCTTTGCCCAACTCGCCTGCTCGCCAATCATATAAGCGTTGAAGATACCTGCGTGTGTTTGGGTTCATCACCACATCACGCTCGCCTGTCTTGCCCTTCACACTCGCGACAATCTCTGCGCCATCCGCTGTGTTGAGCGTGCGAATGTTGCCCCATCTCAACTCTCGTGCTTCACCGACACGAATGCCGCTGTTCACGAGAATGAGAACATAGTGCTGACAATAAAATCTATCACGGTGAACTGGCTGATGAGTGTTTGCTGACTTCACCCATTTGCGTGCTGCTGAATAGAGTTTCTTCCACTCTGTCGCTGTGAAAGCAGGGCGACGAGCATCAATGCCTGTCGGTGGGGTGAGGTCAGGTATCTCGGTGATGAGTTTCTTGCGGTGAGCATATTTCATCAGTGATTTGATGAGGTTCATCTCTTTTCGCAGAGTACCGTCGTTCGGTATCACCTGCTTGCCGTGCGTGAATGTGTTCTGCCGTCGCCACACATAGAAATCTTGGATGAGAGCATCATCAATCGTGTCAATCTCAACATCACCAGCGTGCTCAACGAAGAACTTGGCTGGATATTTCTTCATTCGCACGATATCGGCTTCAATATATTTGCTGTCTCGTGCGCTTGATTGAGTGCTTTTGTAATCTTTTGCCCACCCATCTACAGCAACGCTGAACTTCACCGTTCGCAGTGTGTTGCCAGACAGCGAACGCACCTGAAACTTCTCGTAGGCTTGTAGAGCGATTTTGCCCGCTTCAAACTCATTCTTCGTGCGGGTGCTCTGCGTGTGATAGCCGTTTTGCTCGGGCAACAGCAGCCGCATATACCAAGTCGGATTTACAGTGCCGTCTTTGGCTCTTCTGCGTTGAAAAAGAATGACGCTACCGTCATTTTTTATGTCTCGCTGATTTGTCTGCCAGAGTTGCTCCGACAATGCCCTAACTCCTTCTCAAACAACAATAATCATTCTATCAAATGCGTTTGAGAAGCGCAAGTTTGAGAAGAGTTTGAGAAGATCAGATTTCTGTGTTCAGTTGTAAATAGAGAAAATATTGACTTTTTATATTTTCTAACTTATTGATTTTATTTAGAAAAAGTGGCGCACCCGACAGGATTCGAACCTGTGACCTCTGCCTTCGGAGGGCAGCGCTCTATCCAGCTGAGCTACGGGTGCCTTTGCGTCGTTGCCGTCATGAACTATTGCAACTTACTCTGCGTCGCCGTGGTTTTCAAGCGTCATTGCAACGCTGCCAGATCTGGCCGATAGCTGTTTTCGGCGATGCCTTGACAGCAGGTGGTTTCAACCACAAGTTATTAATATGGGTGAGATTACGCGGCCAGACGGGCTTTCAACGCGCAAGCCGCCGCGGCTGTTAGCGGCGCAGATCACAGCCTTTATCGCAATTGTTGAGGCAGGATCAATTACCGCTGCCGCCGATGAATTGGGGGTTGGCAAGTCCGGGCTGAGCGATAACCTGCGGCATTTGGAGAATACCCTTGGGGTGCGGCTTTTGGCCCGCACCACCCGCCGGCAGAATCTCAGCGCCATCGGTCGGGAGTTTTACACCCGATGCCGAGATCTGCGGGATATTTCAACCCGGGCCTTGGAGGATATTAGTGAGCATTTGGCGCGGCCCATGGGGCGGTTGCGGATCACCGCGCCGCATGTTGTTGTCGATGATAAAATCGCGCCGGCCATCGCCCGGCTCATTCGCACATATCCGCAATTACGCCCGGAACTTTTTGTTTCCGACGAACGGCTTGACCTAATCACTCACCAGTTCGACCTGGCCGTGTCGATTGGTGACCTGCCGGACAGCGACTATCGTGCGCAGCGCGTCGGAACCCTGCGTGATATTTTATGCATATCGCCGTCATTGCTGGCCCGCCTGGGGTTGCCGGCAACAGTTGTGAATGACCGCAATATTGTCGAAACATGGCCATATATCGCCCATAAGTGGGAAGGCCGGGAGATTGCCCATCGGCTGATTAATCGGCGAACCGGCGAAGAAAGCTTGTTCCGATTTCAACGGGCGGCGACCTTGAACACCCTGCAAGCGGTGTTTCGGGTGATGTCCGAAGGGGCCGGCATCGCGGTGATTCCGGAGCCGTTTGTGCGGCCCAGCTTGGAGGCCGGCGCGGTCTTGCCGATCCTGACCGATTTCCATCCCCGGCAGGTCGGTATTTTTGCCGTCCATCCATTTGGTAATTTGCCGCCGACCAGCGTCCGGATCATGACCGAGGTGATGAAAGGGACCGCTGCGGGGTGACCCTATCAAGGTCGCTATGGGGGTGGCCAATAACGCCGCCGGCCGTCGCGTGACCGTGGCCGCAAACAATATTTTGTTTTGGCCGATGCGGCCCACGGGAGGCGCCATTGGTGGTCAGGATCCCGCAGGCCTTGTCATGGTTGCCGGTCTTAGGGGTAGGCTTCGAAAAAATCTTCCCGCAGCAGGGCGCGGCCATCGTTTTGCAGCACCCATAGCTCTTTGGTAATGGTTCCGGCAGCTTTGTTCATTTGCCAATCGGCAGATAACACGCCCGATTGCCGATCAAGGATTTCAACCTTGGTTCCGGCATATCGCACATTGGTCAGGCCTTGGGCGATGATATTGGCCCAAAAACCTTGGATCGCTGCCCGCCCTTTGAACGTCCCAAAAGGCTTTACCACCATGATCGCATCAGGCTCATAAACTGCTGCGGCACCGGCGGCGGAACCAGCATTAAAAGCTGTTTTCCATTCCTCGCTTGCAGCCTCAATGGCATTGCGGACGGCTTCCTTGGCAGCAATATCGTCAAGGATATCGGCCACGGTTTGCGGCATTGAGAACATCGGCGCATGACTGGATGCAAGGGTATAAACTTGCGCCACAGGCTGGCCGGCATACATGCCGCGTTGAATGTCCCAGGGAATGGCGTTGTCCTGAGTGCACTCAACATAATAGCGCGGAATACTGCCGTGACGGGCCTCAGTCAGCTGAAGTTTCTCACCAAGAGGAGCGGTCGGCTCGGCGACTAAGTTGGGTTTTGCGGCCGCAAAATCACCGGCAGGCACATCCGAGGCAACGGCGCTGTGAAGGGCTGCCTCATTAATGCCGACGGTCAATTTATCGGCCGAGAAAACTAAATTGTTCAGCACCTCCAAGGTGGTGACATTCGCCATTGCATCCAGAAACGAGACACTATTCGGCAGCATGAAAGCGCACAGATAGACAATCGCTTACACTTTGTCGGGACGGGCTTCAGCGACTTGGCCGGCGACAATGCCACCAAAGCTATGACCAACCAGTGTTGACCTGCCTGGGGTTTTGTCCAGGGCGGCGATAATGGTTTGCACATAGCTTTCCAAGGTGACATCTGCCGGGTTGGCTTTATTGTTGCCATGGGCCGGCAAATCCGGTGCGCTGAAGCGATGACCATGGGCCGATAGAGCGGCGCCCACATGACCCCATTGCCAGCCACCCATCCAAGCGGAATGAATCAATGTGAAATCTGCTTTCGGCGTTTGTGCGGCTGCCTGCGGTGACAATGCCGGGGCCAAGCCCAGCGTCATCAAAAATGCGGCTGAGAGGGCATGCCAGATAAGTCTTTTTTTCATCGCGACCTCCATAGGGTTGATTTACCGCGACATCGTCTGTCGCGAGATGGAGTTTGAGGCCGTCAGGTTGTTTGATAAATGACGTAAGACAGGAATTAATATTCGAAAAAATCGTTTAATGAGTTGCCGACCCTGGCCATAGATTTGCGGCGGCCATGGACAATGCCGGGTGATCACGGTTGGTAAATAGCGTCGGGATATTTATGATCCTGGGGTGGTGTTGGGGATTTGGAGTAGAATTTGATGTGGTTTGGTCGGCGTAATCTGCACTTGGTTGTGATCCGTCACTTATGGCTGGTCGCGGTTTTGCTGAGTTGTGGCGGTTGGTCAAGCCACGCTGCCGAGGGGGCGCTGACGTTACTGCAGCAACCGGCCACCTTTGGTGCCATGCGCCATGCGCTGGCCCCCGGTTTCAGCGATCCAGAGGATTTTACGATTGGCGATTGCCGTAGCCAGCGTAATCTGGATGCGGCCGGCCGCCGGCAGGCGCGCGCCACAGGTGCGGCACTGCGGGCCGCAGGGCTGCGCTTTGACCGTGTTTTGACCAGCCAATGGTGCCGCTGCCGGGAAACGGCCGAGTTGCTGAATGTTGGGCCGGTGGAAGAGTTGCCGGCGCTGAATTCATTTTTTGAAGAACCCGCGCAGGCCAAGCCGCAAACGGCCGCTTTGAGAGCCTTTATGGCGGCGTTACCGGTCGGTGAGAAAATTTTATTGGTGAGCCATTATGTGAATATCAGCGCCTATCTGAACGTTGCTGTCAGCTCCGGTGAAATGGTCATTGCGGAGCGGAAAAGTACAGGTGATGCGGTGATTCTCTCGCGCTTTTTAATCGCCCCGTAAGACGGCATTTTTTTGATGCCGATGTTAGGCCTGTGAGCCGGCGCCGGTAAGCGATAGAAAGATATCTTCCAGGTCTGTCTCACGGGTGCTGATATCGACCAGTTCCAGGCCATTGCTCAGGCAGGCGGTTAAGATTTGTTGGGCCGGGGTTTCTTGTGGCCGATAGGTAATGCTCAGCTGATGGTCGTTCAGGCGCTGTGGGTTAAAAGCTGCAAGCGCGGCCGGTAAGGCGGCGCTGGCAGGCAGCGCCTGGGCCAGGGTAATGATCATGTCTTTGTGCTCAAGCCGCGCCAACAGCTGGTGTTTTGGCTCTGAGGTGATCAGTTTGCCGTGATCGATGATGGCGATCCAATCACAGAGTTGCTCTGCTTCCTCGAGATAATGTGTGGTCAGCAAAATTGTCATGCCGGCGCGGTTCAGGGCGCGGACATTTTCCCACAACCGCTGGCGGAGCTCGATATCGACTCCGGCTGTCGGCTCATCGAGAATCAGTACCGGCGGTGAATGCACCAGGGCTTTGCCGATCAGCAAGCGCCGCCGCATCCCACCCGATAAGGTGCGGGTATAGGCCTCGGCCCGATCCGTTAATTCGATCATCCGAAGAATTTCCTCGGTCCGCCGCTCGGCGGCCGGCACCCCGAACAGGCCGGCCTGTAAATTTAAGGTCTCGCGCGGTGTAAAGTACGGGTCGATGTTCAGTTCTTGAGGCACCACACCAATGGCGGCCCGCGCCTGGCGAGGATTTTGATCAATATCGATGCCCCAAATATGGGCGCTGCCGGCAGTTTTCCGCACCAGTCCGGCAAGAATGTTGATCAAGGTGGACTTGCCGGCGCCATTGGGACCTAAGAGCGCAAAAATTGCGCCGCGAGGAACGGTTAAATTGACATCATCTAAGGCCGGCAAATCATCGGCTTGGCCGTTTCGTTCATACACTTTTTTAAGATTTTTTAATTCTAGCGCATGTTCGCAATCTATGGCCAATAGGAAGCTCCTGCGGAAGTGTTGAATTAACGCTGGGGATGGTTATCATCGGCACGTCAGCTCAGCAAGGTCACAGTGCCATAGAAATCGACGGGAGCAGCAGATGACAACGCAATTAGAACAAATTGAAGTCAATCAGACCAGCGTTGCCTGTGATGGCGGTGGCGGGCCACTTGGCCATCCACGGGTTTTCCTGCATATGGGAGATGATCATTCGGTCACCTGCCCGTATTGCTCCCGGCGATATGTGTACCGCGATCAAACCCCTGATAACGCCGCCTGATACCAGCCGTCACGGGATATCGGCGGAATGTAAAGCGAGCTGTCGACGGCAGATTAAGTCACAGAAGGATGCGGTCATGGCCGAAAGCAGCGACGATCATGTTTACCTGGTAGATGGTTCCGGGTTTATTTTCCGCGCCTTCCATGCGTTGCCGCCGATGAATCGTGCCGACGGCACCCCAACCAATGCCGTTTTCGGCTTCACCAATATGTTGATGAAGCTGATTGAGGACATGTCTGCGAATCACCTGGCGGTGATTTTCGACACCTCCCGGCAGACTTTTCGCAGTGAGATTTATCCGCAGTACAAAGCTCACCGGCCGCCACCACCGGAAGAACTTATCCCGCAGTTCGCGCTGGTCCGCGAAGCTGTCGCAGCCTTCAATGTGGTCGCTGTCGACTTGCCGGGTTTTGAGGCTGACGATCTGATTGCAGCCTATGCCCGTGCTGCCCGTATTGCCGGTCAGCAGGTTACCATTGTGTCGTCCGACAAAGATTTGATGCAGTTGGTCGGCGATGGTGTCGATATGCTCGATCCGATGAAAAACCGGCTGATCGGCCCCGCTGAAGTGGTTGACCGTTTCGGCGTCGGCCCGGAGCGGGTTGTCGATGTGCAGGCCTTGGCCGGGGACTCAGTTGATAATGTTCCCGGCGTCCCCGGCATTGGTATTAAAACCGCGGCGCAATTGATCAACGAATATGGTGACCTGGAAGCCTTACTGGCCCGTGCCGCTGAGATAAAGCAGCCAAAACGTCGCCAAACGCTGCTGGATAATGCAGAAATGGCGCGGGTCTCAAAGCAGCTGGTTAAACTGCGCGACGACATTGATTTGCCGGTGCCGCTTGTCGATCTAGCTGTTGCGTTGCCAGACGACGATACCTTGCTGGATTTTTTCAAGGCGCAGTCATTTAAACGCCTGATCGCCCGCCAAGAAGCGGAAATGGCCAATGCCGGCGGCGATGGTGCCAGCCATGGCGATAATCAAGAGTTGGCGCCGGTTGAAAGCGGTTATGAGCTGGTCCAAGACCTGCCAACGCTTCGCGCCTGGATCGCCCGCGCCCGCCACCTTGGGGTGATCGCCGTTG
>QCEM01000068.1 GCA_003280605.1 SAR116 cluster bacterium AG-355-O21
ATGCCAAAAAGCAGCAGGCCGATCGCGGCAAGAATAAGGGCCACGAAAATAACCTGGTCATAACCGCCATAGCCCCAAAGCAGAGCTGCCAAAGCCGGCGCTAAAGCGGTGGCGCCGATATAAAAACTTGCCATCATGCCCGAGATCATGCCGAAGTCTTTATGGCCAAGTAAGCTGGCGGTGGCAACGGGCCGGGCAATCGAGATAACGCCCGTTGCGGCACCTTGGATAATGATGAAAACCGCCACCAACAGACTGCCGCCGGTTGCCAACAAAATTGCCGTTGCCGACAGTATCAGGGCCGTAAAACAGCCGAACGCAATGGCCAGGGTTGATAGGTGACGCTCGCTGGCGGCCATCGCAATCCGCCCCATGACTTGCATCGGCCCCATCATTGAAGCTGCCAGGACAGCGTTTTCGGACGATAAGCCGCGACTGCTCAAGAGTGCCAGAATATGGCTTACAACCATCCCATGGTCGACCGCGATTGCGGCAAAGGCGATCGCGACAAACCAGAAGACGGGCCGCCGTAAAATTGTGATTGGCGCCGCCGAGAAGCAAAGCGTCACATTCACTGCCGTGCCATCGTCAGCAAGCGCCTTGCAGGTTTTTAATCCATCGACCGTGAGCGGCACTTTGACACAGACATTATCTGCAATCGCGGCCAAAACCCGGCCTTCTGCAAGCATCGTCGGAAAGTCCGTAGCAGTTACTTCGGCGCTCACATGACCGTCAACCAGGGCGCAGATTTCTGCCACCACATCCAAAAACGGCCGGCCTGTCTTGGCCACCAAAGACGGGTTGGTGGTGACACCATCGAGCAGGCCGGTGGCAGCTAACTCCTGAATTTCCGATACGTCTGCTGTATCAATAAAAAATTTCATCGCTATTGCCGCCCTTTCGCATGACAATCATGAAGCTTGAAAGTTGAAATAAAGTTTACCGCATGCGGGCCATGGAAACCAGTGCGCGCAGTCGTTTTCACATGCGATCGTAGCGGTCATGCGATAAAACCCAGCAGCCCTGCCGAACAACGGAAAGCTCAGGTGACAAAAAGCGATCTTTTTGAGGACCAATCTAACCATCGCGTCAGTGTCTTGCTGCCGCTGCCGCTCACCGGTGCCTATGATTACAGCTGTCCGGCAGAACTCAATTTAGCGCCCGGCGATATTGTCGAAGTGCCACTTGGGCGGCGCACCCTCCACGGTGTGGTTTGGGGGAACGCTCAGGGTGAGGTCGATGCCAAGCGCCTAAAAACTGTTTTGCGGCGCTATCCTGTTGCGCCCTTGCCGGCGACGGTCCGGCGTTTGGTTGAATGGGTCGCCGCCTATACCCTGGCCCCACCCGGGGCGGTGTTGCGCATGGCGCTCAGCGTGCCTGCCGCTTTTGAGGCACCGCCAGCGGTGATTTTGTTTGCCGCCTTACCGCCATCACAACCACCACCCGACATCCGTCTGACCCCTGGCCGCCGGCGGGTACTGGCGGTTCTACAGGATGGCCCACCGCGACCGTTACGCGATTTGGCTTTCGAGGCCGGGGTCGGTGTCAGCGTCGTCAAAAGCTTGCATAGCGCAGGGGCGCTTACCCTGATTGAAGAAGCCCCGCCGTCACCTTTTAAAACGCCTGATTGGACCCGGCCGGCAGCAACTTTATCGGCGCAGCAAGCGGACGCCGCCGAGCAGTTGGTGGCGGCTGTTAAGGCCCAAAGTTTTTCGGTGACCTTGCTTGACGGCGTGACCGGTGCCGGCAAAACCGAGGTTTATTTTGAAGCCATTGCAGCGGCATTTGCTGCCGGCCAACAAGTCTTGGTGCTCCTACCTGAGATTGCCCTCACCGCCCAATGGTTGACCCGCTTTGAGGATCGCTTCGGCTGCCAACCTGCCGCCTGGCACTCCGAGCTGAAGCCGCCGATGCGGCGGCGCACCTGGCGAGCGGTTGCCGAGGGCCAAGCGGCGATTGTTGTCGGTGCCCGGTCGGCGTTATTTTTGCCGTTTCATAACCTCGGTCTGATCATTGTTGATGAAGAACATGAAAGCGCCTTTAAGCAAGGCGAAGGGGTTCACTATCATGGCCGTGATATGGCCGTGGTGCGGGCCCAACTTGGCCAGCATGCGAGCATTTTAGTGTCCGCAACACCATCGCTCGAGACCTTCGAGAACGTCCGCAATGCACGCTACCAATTGGCCAATTTACCGGCCCGCCATGGGGTAGCGGAATTACCAAAGGTGGAATTAATCGATCTGCGCCAACAGCCGCCGCCGCGCGGCCGCTGGTTGGCCCCGCCTTTGGCCGATGCATTGCGTGAGACGCTGGAGCGCGGCGAGCAAGCAATGTTGTTTTTAAACCGGCGAGGTTACGCCCCACTGACCCTGTGCCGCAGCTGTGGGCATCGTTATGAATGCCCCAGTTGTTCGGCCTGGATGGTTGAGCATCGTTTAAGTGGCCGCTTGCAATGCCATCACTGCGGCTACACCGAGCCGCGGCCGCTTAGCTGTGCGGCGTGCGGTGCCGAGGACAGCTTGGTCGCCAGCGGCCCAGGGGTTGAGCGCTTGGCCGAGGCCTTGTTGGCCGACCATCCTGATGTCCGCTTCATGATCGCCTCAAGCGATACCGTGGCCGGCCCTGCGGCAGCGGCGGAATTTATCCGATCGGTCACCAGCGGCGAAGTCGATGTGGTCATCGGCACGCAAATGGTCGCCAAAGGGCATCATTTCCCCCTGCTGACCCTGGTCGGTGTCGTCGATGCCGACCTTGGCTTAGCGGGCGGCGATCTGCGGGCCGCCGAGCGAACCTATCAGCTGCTGCATCAAGTGGCCGGACGGGCCGGTCGGGGCCTCAAGCCAGGGCGGGTTTTTCTGCAAACGCACCAACCGGAAAGCCCTGTCATGCAGGCCTTGGCGGCAGGCGACCGCGATCAATTCCTCGAGATCGAGCGCCGTCAACGACAGGCCGCCGCAATGCCGCCCTTTGGACGCTTGGCGGCGCTTGTTGTCAGTGCCGCTGACGGCGCGGCCGCCGATCAACTGGCGCTGATGATTGCGCGTGCGGCACCACAGCTAGAGGGAGTCGATGTGTTGGGCCCGGCGCCGGCACCATTGGCACTGCTGCGAGGCCGCCACCGCCGCCGCCTGCTGGTGAAAGCACGCCGTGAGATCAATCTGCAAAAGGTCTTAAGTGACTGGTTATCCCCCCTCAAAATCCCCAACAATGCCCGCTTGGCGGTTGATATTGACCCCTATAATTTCCTTTAACAAAGCCCCACAGGAGATTGTTTATGAGCCTTAGCAACCCGGCGACAGCGCTTGTGTCCTCCTACCCGCGTGTTGAACTTGGCCATTTTCCAACACCGCTGGAGCGGATGGCCAACTTGGGTGCGGACTTCGGCATTGATAATCTTTGGGTGAAACGTGAGGACTGCAGCGGCCTGGCTTTTGGCGGCAATAAAGTGCGGCCATTGGAATTTTATCTCGGGGCCGCCGCCGCCGCCAAGGCCGATACAGTGATGATTACCGGCGCGGTTCAATCAAACTTCATGCGCACCACCGCAGCAGCGGCAGCGAAACTTGGTCTTGACTGTCATGTGCAATTGGAAGATCGGGTCAGCGACACCGATGAGATTTATCAACGGTCCGGTAATGTCTTGTTGGATCGTATTTTTGGGGCCAAGTTTCATCACTTCCCCGAAGGCGAGGATGAAGTCGCCGCAGATCGTCAAGTTAACAAATTAGCCGCCGAGCTATCGGCTGCCGGGCGACGGCCTTTTGTGATCCCGCTTGCCGCCGATCAACGGCCTTTGGGCGCACTTGGGTATGTTCTTTGCGCCGGTGAGATTTTGGCGCAAGCGGCACGCGACGGCATCGATTTTGACCATGTTGTGGTCGCTTCCGGCAGCGGTTTGACGCATGGCGGTCTGCTGGTCGGCTTCCGCGCCCTTGGTCGCGACGATATTCGGGTGCAGGCCATGTGTGTCCGCCGCGATGCCGACAGCCAGCGCCAACGGATGCGCCGCCGCGCTGCAATGATCGCTGATTTAATCGGCCATGACAGTTTAATTGATGAAGCCGATTTGCTGATTAACGACCGCTGTTTTCCGCCGTCCTACGGCAAACTAAATGCCGCGACGCAAGCTGCCATTGCTGCTTTTGCGCGGCGCGAGGGGTTGCTGCTTGACCCAGTCTATTCAGGGAAGGTTGCGGCGGGCATGATGCACATGGCCGCCGCCGGCGATTTTGCACATGCCAAAGGCGTTATTTTCATTCACACAGGCGGCCAACCTGCGCTTTTTGCCTATGAACCGGCGCTGACAACAGCCTATACCAAGATGGATAACGGCAGTTAAAAAAACGCCCGCGCCAGCCCGGCGACGACCACATAACGCAAGGTTTTTGCGATCGCCACAATGACAAGAAAACGCCCTATTGGCGCGCCCATAACACCGGCCATAGCGGTCAACGGGTCACCAATGATCGGTGCCCAGCAAAACCACAAGCTATGGATGCCCCAGCGCAAATAAAACGCCCGATACCGGGCGAACGTCGCAGCCGAGATTGGGAACCAAGATCGTCCGCGGATGGCATCGACCGAACGCCCCAAGGCCCAATTGATCAGCGAGCCAAGAATATTTCCGGCGGCGGCGGCGATGATCGCAAGACTGACCGATACTTCCGGATCGGCGAGCACTGTCAGCAAAATAGCCTCGGAGCCGCCCGGCAATAAGGTCGCGGCTGCCAGCCCGCCGATGAAAAGCCCGAAGTAGGTTATGGCGCACCTCAGCTGGGTTTGAGCCGTTGATAACTCGGTAAGCCTTTTAGGTTATAAATAGGCAAGATTTTGTCCATCAATAAAAACCGCGCGTGGCAGCTTGCACCTCGGAAATGTCTATGCTAACAACCCTGCGCTTGTGCGGTTTTGCACCGCTCATGACCGCTTAACTCATAAACCGGGTCATCCGCGACGAGAACACCAGTAAAAAGGGTTCTTGGCAGGGTGAAAAACGGGAGATTTTTCCGCCCATGTCATCGCAAACCACCGGCCTTGCTGGTCGCTATGCCACAGCGCTTTACGAACTTGCAGACGAGACCAAGAGTCTTGATGCGGTTGCTGCCGATCTGACCACCCTACGCCAGCTTATTACCGACAGCGACGACCTTTCACGGTTGGTGCGCTCGCCGATCGTCGCCCGTGCCGATCAGGTCAAGGGCATGACAGCTGTGCTGGAAGCGGCGAACGCGAACCCGTTAACAGTCAAATTCGTCTCCACGGCCGCCGATAACCGCCGGCTGTACGCGGTACCGCAGATGATCACGGCTTTCCTGGCCGAACTGGCACGGCGCCGCGGCGAAGTGCAGGCCGACGTGACTTCGGCCGTGGCCCTCAACAAAGACGAGGTCGCCGCCGTCACGGAAAGCCTGCGTGCCGCCGTTGGCCAAAAAGTCGCCGTTAATTTAACCGTCGATCCAAGTTTGATCGGCGGCCTCATCGTCCGCGTCGGGTCGCGGATGGTCGACAGTTCCCTTCGTTCAAAAATTAATCGTTTGCAGCTCTCGATGAAAGGTGTTGGCTGATGGATATCCGCGCCGCCGAAATTTCGTCCATCCTTAAGGATCAAATCGCCGGGTTCGGCACCGAAGCAGAGGTGGCCGAAGTTGGCCAGGTTCTGTCTGTCGGTGACGGGATCGCCCGAGTCTACGGCCTCGACAAGGTTCAGGCCGGTGAAATGGTCGAGTTCCCGAACGGTATTCGGGGGATGGCCCTGAACCTCGAGAACGATAACGTCGGTATCGTTATTTTTGGCGATGACCGAGACATTAAAGAAGGTGATACGGTCAAGCGAACCGGTGCCATCGTTGATGCGCCTGTCGGAAAAGGCTTGCTGGGCCGGGTTGTTGACCCGCTGGGCAATCCGCTTGACGGTAAAGGCCCAATCGAAGGCGGCGAACGTAGCCGGGTTGAGGTCAAGGCACCCGGGATTATGGCCCGTAAATCGGTCCATGAGCCAATGCAAACGGGCCTGAAAGCCATCGACAGTTTGATCCCTGTTGGCCGCGGTCAGCGCGAATTGATCATCGGTGACCGGCAAACAGGTAAAACCGCCATCGCCATTGATACCTTCATCAATCAGAAGGCCGTCAACGACGCTGCCGGTGATGATGAGAGCAAGAAATTGTTCTGCATTTATGTGGCTGTTGGCCAAAAGCGATCAACGGTGGCGCAAATCGTCAAAACCCTGGAAGACTACGGCACCTTGGATTATTCCGTTGTGGTCGCGGCGACCGCTTCCGAACCGGCCCCCTTGCAGTTCCTGGCTCCATACACAGGGTGCACCATTGGCGAATATTTCCGCGATAACGGCATGCATGCCGTGATTGTTTATGATGATTTGTCAAAACAGGCCGTGGCCTACCGGCAAATGTCACTGTTGCTGCGCCGCCCACCCGGCCGTGAAGCCTATCCAGGTGACGTTTTCTATTTGCATTCACGCTTGCTTGAGCGGGCCGCGAAAATGAGTGAAGACAACGGCTCCGGGTCTCTGACGGCGCTGCCAATCATTGAAACCCAGGCCGGTGACGTCTCGGCCTATATTCCGACCAACGTGATTTCGATTACCGATGGGCAGATTTTCCTTGAAACCGAACTGTTCTATCAAGGCATCCGGCCGGCGGTGAACGTCGGTCTGTCCGTCAGCCGGGTTGGCTCGGCGGCACAGATCAAAGCCATGAAGCAAGTCGCCGGCAGCATTAAACTGGAATTGGCCCAGTACCGTGAGATGGCGGCCTTTGCGCAGTTCGCTTCCGATCTGGATGCGTCGACTCAACGCTTGTTGGCGCGCGGTGCCCGGTTGACCGAACTTCTAAAGCAACCGCAATACACGCCGTTACCGGTCGAAGAGCAGGTTGTCGCCATCTACGCCGGTGTGCGGGGCTATCTTGATAGCATCGAGCTGCGTGATGTTGGGCGTTTTGAGCAAGGCTTCTTAACCGAAATCCGCGCCAAAGGAGCCGAGCTGTTGGCGACAATCCGCACGGAGCGGGAAATCTCCAAAGACACCGAAGAAAAGCTCAAGACTTTCTTCGACGGTTACGCGAAAAGCTTCGCTTAAGTGACGCCGGCAAGCGGCAAGGGAACGATAGATGCCCAGTCTTAAGGACCTTAGAAACCGGATCAACAGTGTCAAATCGACACGTAAGATCACATCGGCGATGAAAATGGTGTCGGCGGCAAAATTGCGGCGGGCCCAAGAGCAAGCCGAAGCCGGTCGCCCTTATGCTGACCGGATGGGCCGTATGATCAGTGCTTTGGCCGCCGCAGCCGGCGGTGGTAATGGTCCAAAGCTCTTGGCCGGAACCGGCAGTGAGCAGGTTCAATTGGTTGTCGTGATGACTGCCGATCGTGGCCTGTGCGGTGGTTTCAACAGCTCAATCGCGCGCCTGGCCCGGCAGGCTATTCGCCGTCTGCAAGGCGAAGGCAAGCAGGTGAAAGTTCTTTGCGTCGGCCGCAAAGGCCGAGACGCCCTGCGGCGTGAGTTCGGCGATCTCATTATCGAAACCATCGAAGGCTATAACCGACCGTCAGTGGCCTTTCAAACCGCCAATGATGTCGCCGGGCGGCTGTTGACGATGTTTGACGATGGCGAGTTCGATGTTTGCTCGTTGATCTTCAACCGCTTCCAATCGGCGATGACGCAAATTGGTACCGAGAGCCAAATCATCCCGGCACGGATCCCGGAAGCCGCTGCCGACGATAGCGAGGATGGCGGGTTAACCGCCCTGTACGAATATGAACCCGACGAGGAAGCGATCCTGGAGGCGTTGTTGCCCCGTAATGTCGCGACCCAAGTCTATAGTGCGATGTTGGAAAACAACGCCAGTGAACACGGTGCCCGGATGACCGCGATGGATAGCGCGACTCGGAACGCCGGTGACATGATTGACCGCTTGACGCTGAATTATAACCGAACCCGGCAGGCGGCAATTACGAAAGAATTGATCGAAATCATCTCTGGTGCCGAGGCGCTTTAAGCGGACGGTTTTTGACACGTGATCGGGAATCTGTCCCGATGAAATGGAGCAAGACGAATGGCCAATAATGCTGTTGGAACGATCACCCAAGTTATCGGTGCCGTTGTCGACGTGCAGTTCGACGGCGATTTACCGGCGATCCTGAACGCCCTTCAAACCAAGAATGGCGACGCCACGCTGATCATGGAGGTTGCCCAGCATTTGGGTGAGAATATGGTCCGAACCATTGCCATGGATTCAACCGAAGGGTTGGTCCGCGGCAGTGAGGTTCTGGATACAGGAGCGCCGATCACGGTGCCTGTCGGACCAGAAACCCTGGGCCGTATCCTGAATGTTATCGGCGAGCCGGTCGATGATGGCCCACCCGTCGATGCCAAACAATTCGCACCTATTCACCGCGAAGCCCCGGCCTTTATCGACCAGTCGACCGAAGCTGAAATTCTGGTCACGGGCATTAAAGTTGTCGACCTTTTGGCGCCCTATGCAAAAGGCGGTAAGATTGGTCTTTTCGGGGGTGCCGGGGTTGGTAAAACCGTGTTGATCATGGAATTGATCAATAACGTTGCCAAGGCTCATGGTGGTTACTCGGTGTTCGCCGGTGTTGGCGAGCGCACCCGTGAAGGTAACGATCTATACGAAGAAATGGTTGAATCAGGGGTTATCACCCCGGGCGATCCAAAGGCCTCGAAAGCGGCGCTTGTTTACGGTCAAATGAACGAGCCTCCCGGTGCCCGGGCGCGTGTCGGCTTATCCGGTCTGACCTTGGCGGAATATTTCCGTGATGAAGAAGGTCAGGACGTGTTGTTCTTTGTTGATAACATTTTCCGCTTCACACAAGCCGGCTCGGAAGTCTCGGCGCTGCTTGGTCGGATCCCCTCGGCGGTTGGTTATCAGCCAACATTGTCGACCGATATGGGAGCCCTGCAAGAGCGGATTACAACCACCAAAAAAGGCTCTATCACCTCGGTGCAAGCAAT
>QCEM01000069.1 GCA_003280605.1 SAR116 cluster bacterium AG-355-O21
TAAATAAATAATAATACCTAATACCAACCCCCGGCCATGAAACCGTTAATTAAACGCATTCTAAGAGTCATACACAGGCATTAGATTAATCATAGCTACATACCTACCTTGGATAGCTAACAGGATTCAGTGAGTCTCCTAGGAGCTCCTAATGTGTTGACGCTGTTTTTGGTTAAGTGCCAATGCTCAGATTAACTATAACCCCCATATAGGCCATGGCTACCGCCCCGGGGCTTAGCTAGGAAGCATCGGTCATCGACTGATTAACTCCGGATCAGCTAAGTGATGTACAAACTGATGTACATAATTTACCTATTGATCCAACTCTCAGGATAACTAACCTACTGATATTGCTTAGAACGAAACTGATGATGGTGCTTGTAGAGAGAAACAATAGAATCTCGACCGCACCATTAAATCAAAAATATATTGGTTAATTCATTGAATTATAAGCATTCATATTGCATGGAATTCTTTGGTGATGCCCAAACTGATGTACAAATATACCCATTCGCATCTTAATGTGTGGTCAGGTATTTTCTATTTCGTTCGCAGAATCCCGGTTGATGTTAGACAGCATTATAAAGCTGACCGCATTAGTCTTAGCTTGCGAACCAGTGCCATATCTAATTGTTGCATTCTAATGGAAACGAAAAATCCTCTACTAGGCACCAACTGATCGATCTAATTTGATAGCACCGATGGGATTATAGTTAATTTAAATTTTTAGAATTATTTAGAAAAATATAAATGTACCTTCGCTACACTCAATTGGCGGCCAAGTATCTCTAATCAATTATATGGCTTCTCACCAATATCAAGCATATTTTTAAGTAACGTTGGGGAGAATTAAATCGGTACCTAAGTTGCCTCGCATTCCACACATAAATCATGAACCGGCGTGATTTTCTGTAATGCGGAAATGAAAATTAATTCTAAAGAACGACGAGCATCACTAGCGGATAAGGCACCTCTACTCAAATAAGATCTTAATGATATTTTCTCGGATAATTGGGAAGAATTTTCTTCTACACAAATGCACATGTCATCGGCATACGATTTGATACTAACTCAACTATCCTTTAGAGCGACTATTTAAATATCGGTTTAACACTTTTTCATTTAATGGTTTTATTTGACTATCATCGGCACGGACCATCGAAAATGGTGGAATATTATTATTAATTACTGTTCCGTGCCCTATCCAACAGAAATCACCAATATTCAACTGATCACACATACTGCTGTTCACACCAATGAAACAATTTTTTCCAATTTCGCTAAAACCTGCCATCGCAACTTGTGATGAAATAAACGTAAATTCGCCAATTTTCGAATGGTGGGCAATATGATTACCACTCCATAAAATTACTCCTCTCCCCAAGGTTACAGATTTTTGAACTGTGTTGTTTTCAAAAATAAAAACATTGTCTCCCATAAGCACGTCATGCCATACAAATGCTTGAGAACTTATATAATTAACAAGTGTGTAGCCTTTTTTCTTAGCTTCCCAATATTTATCCTCCCGCAGCCGATTCATATTTCCGTATACGATGGCAATATGCATGTAAAATTCATCAGGCGGGAAACGCGCCTCAATTTCTTCAAATGGGATTACCGGCAAGCCACAGAAAATATCTGTCGTAAGATAATCTTTATCTACGGTGAATGCGACAACCTCGTAATCGGAGTCATTTGTAAAATAATCCCACACAATTTCTGCGTAAACCTTTAAACCGAATATGACCAATTTTTTCTTAGTCTTTTTCATATTGAGCATAACCCAAACCGGATTTTCCGAACCCATTACCGTTGTAAAACAGATATAGGAATTCTCCGCATTCCAAGACGGCTGGATAACACTGCATTAATGAATCCCATCCTTCAGCTGATCGCGTAATACCGGCCACACTATCATTTCGGACCCATTCACGTCCGTTATAAGACTCAGCGAAACCAATTTGATAACTACCAACACCATCACGATAATCAAAGCTATCTCGATAATTATACCACATCAGGTAGCCCTGCTCTGTTTTGATCACTGCAGGACGAGCAAATGCTTCGAATTCCGTATTTGGTGACATGCATTCTTTTCCGTCTCGCATCCAATCGATACCGTTTGATGAGTGAGCATATCTTATAGTGTAAATTGGTTCAGTTTTACCATTAACCGTGATCCATCTAGTACCTGACGTGTACCAACAGTGCCAATTATCTCCATCTCTCATTACGCATGGTGATGCAGCCATTTGAGGCTCTTGTTTATGTCGGTCGATAATTGGGCCCCTGAACATTCGTTCAAAAGTTTCTCCATTATCGTTGCTAACTGCTAAGCCAATTGAATTACGATACGAGACTGTTACGCCTCGGTTCCAACCAATATAATAAAGATAAATTAGTTTGTCGCTTATTCGAACTACACTACATGGCATTATTCCGTCGTCATCAAAAGCCCCTAATTCACCTAGTTCGAATAGAGGTGTTTTGTGAATATATTTAATCTCTTTAGGATTTTTGCTACTAACATCCAAGTAGAAAGGATAGCTTTGGTTTTTTTCATTCCTAGATGAGAAAAATATCCGAATAGAATCCCCTAATATTAATGGTGTAGGTGCCAAAGTATGTGTTCTCATAATAGGGGTCAAATTATCTACACTAAATATAAGTCCTTTTTTTATCCAGGCCACTTCATACCTCTTTCTTCAATACTTTATAACCAAATTTTCCATCCTGTTGAAATTTTGTTTTTTCTCTAGCCGGAATTGAGCAAAAGCCAATAATGCTTTTTTCCTCATCTGTGAGATCCTGATAAATATAATTTGGGATCGTTTCGCAGTGTTGGAAGGGTTGTTTTAAATGCCATGATGTAAATGTACAAAGCAGTGATAGACGACTCCGTTTGTTAGGATTAGCAAGCGTTCCGTGCCACAGCCGGGTATCCCAGATAATCATGTCTCCTGAATTTGCCTCCAGGGGAACTAGATCGGTTATGATACTTCTATCGGCAAAGCGATCTGATCTATGGGATTTTGGGACTACTACTGTACATCCATTCGCTTTCGTATGGTCTTCGAGTATGAAAGCGGCTGTTAAACCAGTGGGAAAGACGCTACTAGATGGTAGAATGGAATCAATATGGAGCGGCAAAGCTTCTGGTACCGAATCTAAGGTACGAATCCCTCTGAAAATGTAATTTGGCTTGTCACTTGGGATTTTTCGGTAATAGGGATCATTCAAAATAGATATTAACAATGTCCTTAAAACAGGATGATTAAAAATAGTTTTAATAAAATAAATATCTTTATTTTGCAGATCATTTATGTACCCAAGTCCCTTTTTTTTATTCTGATCTAATTCTTTGGGGGAAATTTCGTTGATTATATTTTTTATTTTTTGAAGAGCTAAATCAACAACCTGCCGATCGATGCAGTCGCGAACAATAACAAATCCATCATTGTAGATTCCAGACTCATATAATTTTAGTTTTTCCTTATGATAGGTAGTACACGTAGCGTCATCAATCATATTCAAATCCCGCAGATTGCCGATAGTATGACGGGGCGTGAGTTGGAAAAATATCATACCCAGATCGCCCGTTGTGGGTGGTGGGCGTGATCCTCGAGTCAAACTCATCCCGAAAAATCGGAGATGCAAATCCCAAAATCACTTTTTCATCATCCGTTAATTTCTGATAAAAGGCATCGGGTATGGAATTAGGCAAATTAAAATGGGGTTTTAAAAACCAAGATATAAAGCCAGAAGCTAAAACCAACCGACTTTTACAATCTATATTTGGAAGCGTTCCATGCCAAATCCGGCCATCCCACATGACGATGTCGCCAGCATTAGGACACAAAGCAATCGCCTCTTCACGATGTTCAGGCTTTGCATACTCATCGGACCGATGGGATTTTGGCACAACAATGGCTGAACCATTGGACTCGTCTTGATCTTCAAGTATCATAAATACTTGGATCAACCACGGGCGTTTCCCGCTACCCGGGATAAAAGAGTCGATATGAAGGTGTACGCCTTCTTTTGGCGCTGTCTGTGCTCTAATACCGTTCCTACATTTGTAATTCGGCCGATTAGACTCAATAGCGCGATACCACGGGTCATTCAGCAGATTTGTAAGTATAGGTTTGACGACTGGATGACTAAACATTGTTTTCAAAATAAAAAGACTCTCATTTTGGATTCCAAACGATGAATGGGAGCCCCAGTCTGGACTTTCCTGAATATTGTCAGCCTGTTTGACATCGCTTATTATCTTAATTTCCCTCTTGATCTTATCAACGACTCCCGGACTATTTGCAGCCCTAATAATAGTGTATCCATTATCGATCATATTTTTCGTGTGTTCTTCAATCTTTATTTTCCCCACAATTCACCCTCTTATTCATTCACCAAAGATCATCGAAACGTCTTTCAAGTTAGGAGGTTGGGTTTTTGCTAAATCTCTGTCAACAACGCGTCGATGAATGTTTGGAAAACTCCGCTCAATATTTGTCGGCTCGATTACGTTTTCATATCTTGTACTAAATGCCAGCCGCAATTTATCGTCGTTCCCGAGCCCAGTTTGGTGTACCAAGAAAGATGAGAAAATTATCACATCGCATTTATCAACAAAAAGAGGCACGAACGAGTCTGCGTCAAATTCTCCAGTCGAAATTTCGTAAAAATGGTCGGTTGAATTTCCCTTTAATAACCCGCCTAAATGGCTACCGGGAATCACTTCAAGTGGGAAAAATAATTGAGATTGTATATCCATCAACGTTGACCAAACAACCACTGAGTCAAGGCTAGATTGGATAGCAGGCCAGTCTTGATGGGCTGGAATACGCATATAACCACCTGGTAACTTCAAGCCGCCTGCCATGCAGTGGAAGACAGCATCAGTTGGGAACGACAGCACATTCAGGCCAGCGATTTTCAGAAATTCCAAAATTGAATTTGAGCTGATTAACTTGAAGACGGATACTAGTTTGCTCGCCTGCCTGAGACAGGACTTATACCGTTCGATGTCGGCATAAAATAGGGAAGACATATTGTGATGCATGACCTTATCGGTCTGGCCTGACTCTACTCGCCGATTCAAATATTTAAGCTGAACCTTGAACAATTGATGCACCTCTTCCCGCACCAATTCCAATGCTGTTAATTGATGGCATGACTTTAATACCACGAACCCATTTTTTTTATAAAACGCGACTAAATCTTCCAAAATAGAAACTCTTTGAGTGAAATTCTGATCCCCAGGTGATCACCTAGGCAATTTCTGTGTAGACGCCTTTAAACTATAAAGAAATTTCTATCATTGCTCAGCACGTGACTGTTTATTGTAACAATTTAGCGTATTCATTTAACCCTAAATCAGCGTATACGGCCTCTCAAAACGTGGCAATCAAAAACTTGGATAATTCTCTAAAATTTAGTAATTTTGAGGCCTCCAAATCAGACAATTTTGGTGCGCTTAAAATGTAAGGGAACGCATCAATTTAAGAGGTACATACTCTTCTGGCTTTGTTAAACTGCTTTGAAGTATATGCCCATAGTCTTACCTGTGGCGCGAATAACCGGAAATTTTTAAAAATTGAGGGGCCAGCAAATAATGTCTGAAAAACAGGTGCTTTTTCTAGGCGCTAGTCCGTCTCAAGTTCCCCCAATTCGCTACGCCAAGGAAAAAGGTTACAAGGTAATCACATGCGACAATGTTCCTACAAACCCCGGGCATAAGTTTGCTGATAAGACACTTGATATATCGACTACAGATATGGAAGCTGTGCTGCAGGCATCAATTGACCACAAAATCGACGGGATAGTTGCGTATGCATCAGACCCTGCTGCCCCGACCGCAGCTTTTGTCGGAAATGAAATGGGATTGCCGTCAAATCCATATCCCGCTGTCTTAACTTTAACTGATAAGTCTCTTTTTCGAACGTTTTTAAAAAACCAAAACTTCAACATGCCACGATACCGAAGCGCGTCCTCATTTCAGGAGCTAAATGAAGTTGCACTAAGCCTCAAAACGCCTCTCATGCTGAAACCTGTTGATTCGTCTGGCAGTAAGGGAGTGTCAAAAGTCGATGAAACGGTATCCATGGGGCTCGCATTCGAAAATGCAATGAGTTTTTCAAGAAAAAAAAGGGTAATCGTCGAGGAATTCATTGTTCGTTCGGGTAATCAAATTGCCGGTGATGCCTTTATTGTAGACGGAGAAATCGTATTCTATTGTTTGGGAGACGAACATTTTGATTTAAATTATAATCTACATGTGCCAATGGGGGAAACATTCCCAACCCAGCTCTCAAAGAAAGCCCAGATTAAAATTATCGACGAGGTGCAGAGGTTAGTCACATTGTTGGGGATGAAAATCGGTGCTTTGAATATCGATGTGATAATGGATTCAAGTCAGAACATCTTTTTAATTGAAGTTGGGCCACGTAATGGTGGTAACTTAATTCCAGAAGTAATTAAAAAAATTACAGGTACTGATCTGATTGCACATACCGTCGATGCGGCATTGGGCATGCCCATTCGGAATTTGCAAAAGTCAGCCTCTAGAGGTTTCTTTGCTTCCTATATTTTGCACACAGACACGTACGGTGTTTTCAAAGGTGTAATTGTTGATAAGCTCATTAAGCCCAAAATCATTCAGATGGAAATATACGCTAAACCTGGGGATCAGATATACCCGTTCAATGGATCTCATTGTGGGTTGGGCAGCGCAATAATCTCGTTCAACTCCGCTTCCGAAATGAGAAGTCTAATGCCACAGCTGCCACGACTAATCAAAATCGACCATAATATTGCCTGAGACAGTTATCTACTTTTTATTTTGGAAATAATGGTTGAAGCATAAATGAAAAATAATGGTATTTCTAAAAATGGTATAGCTTTAATAATGCCGACTTTGGAGTACGGAATTGACCAACATGGAACTCACAAGACAGCGTATAAAATATTCCAAAACCACATTAAGCAAATAGGATATACACCTCACCTTGTTGACCCGCGAAATGTCAATTTTTTACGTGAGGTGATGTTATCCCCGTCCATAAAAATTATAATGACAAATAGGAGTCAAGCCAATTTTTGGCCAACTTTTTTCTCAGAAAGTGAAATAGAGACTTTCGCAAATGATAAAATACTCATTTGCATGCAGGGAAATCCACCGTTTTTTCCTGGCTCAATAGAATTTCATAATTCGGCATTTAAAAAGAAAATAGCTTTATTCATTGATCATGATGCGATTGATTTTGCTGAGAGTTGTAATACCTCGTCCACAATAATCAAACCATTACAGCCGGCTTTTCATGATATCGGAATCGATGAAGAGGAATTCCTTCAGTCTGCTAGCGAGCGAAAATACCCCATCCTGTTTGTTGGCACATATACTGATCCAATTATTTACAGACAAAAGTGGAGGGACTTATTTTTTCAACACAAGAATTTTCTTCATGCTGTCGAGTGTGCATCGGAAATGATAGAGTCAGACTACGGTATATCTGTCATCAAAGCACTATCTAAGGCCGTCGAGCCTTTCGAAGATGTTTATCGATTGAATAGTCGAGCAGGGATCATTGCATTAGAATTATTAGCAAGATTCGCTAATAATTTTATTCGCCGAAAAATTATTCAAAAACTAGTCCGGTATCCGTCATTAATCATCGCACCAAATCTTCCAAATATTAATTCTTTTCACCCTGGATGCAGAATTGAGAAAAGTATTCCATTCTCAGAATGCCTAGAATTGATGAAATCAGCAAGATGCGTTGTCTCCTCTAACGCTAATCACATGACAGGTGCAATAACTGAAAGAGTGACTAATAGTATGCGACGTGGAGCGGTTATTTTGAATACGCCGAACAGCTTGCTCGAAAAATATAATGGATATGGCACTATCAACATCGGCTCACAAATTGAGCACCTTGATGAATGGTTGCATTATGGCGCATCTGGCGATGAAAGGCTTAATAAGATTGGGAGAAACGCTGTTGCGATTGCAGTGAACAATTTTGACCGAACCGAGGTTTATAAAGAAATTATTGACTTTGCAAGAGGTGCGAAATTCTAAAATTTTTCAATTAGATTTTTTTTGCAGACTTTTTATACATCGCTACCAACTGATAATTTTCTTAATGTTTCTACGACTTTTTTTATACTCCGGTATGGAAGATCTGGCCAGAAAGGTAATCCTATAAAAGTTTTTGAGATTTGGTCCGTAACGGCTAGATTTGTACGTTCTAAATTTGCAAATTGGGGATGCCAATGTAATCCCTTTCCCCACCATGCCCTCACTTCGATCCCCTCTGTTCTGAATTGCTCGGTAAGTATCTCGATATCGCAATTTTCCATCCATACATTGAGAAATGTACCAATCCAACTATCGCCAAAACCGTCTTGCATTTTGATATGAGGTAGTCCTCGCAAACCTCGCTTATATTGGTTAGCCCTTCGATGGAGAGCTTTCTTTTTTTCGTTGAGGGAATCTAAATCTGCCAACGCGACAGCCGCGGAATACTCGCTCATCTTGGCGTTAAAACCCCAGTACTCCGACACTCTATCCGCACCAAAACCAAAATTAGTGGCGCGACGTATCTTGGTTGCAGTGTCATGGTCTTCTGTAATGATAAGCGCCCCCTCGCCGGCACTCAGCAACTTTGTAGCATGCAAACTTATCATTGTAGGAATGTGTGACGAACGGAATGCATCGAACCCTGCAGCGACATCAATTACAACTTTTATGCCGGTTTGTCTTTGAAAAGCTTCCCATTCATCAATCGCTAAAGGCTGACCAAAAAGGCCGACT
>QCEM01000070.1 GCA_003280605.1 SAR116 cluster bacterium AG-355-O21
TTGCATGCTGTTTATAGGCGGTGTGGCAGGAGCCTCTTCCATCGCTTTTATCCGTGCCAGCCAACGATGCATGACTTGAAGCGTGTAGCCCTTCCCGTAGTTGCTTCCTACGCCTGGAGTGGACCAGCCACCTATCTGGTCAATAATCTCAGCCGGGCATTCAATGGCACGTAACCGGTCCCGCATGCTATGTCGTAGAGAATGGAGCACGCAATCAGAGGGCCCGTGCTGCTTCAGCCATTTGTTCAAAGCGGCAGATGCTGAGTTCGTATTGTGACCATCAGACGAGCAGTAGCGTGGGAAGGCAAACACAGGATCGGTTTGGTCTGCGATCACCCGTTAGGCCGCCCAAAGCGACATGCCAATGAGGGGAATGATCCGCGCACTTCCGGGCGTCTTCAGTCTACGCCAAGGATGTGGAGTTAGCTTGATATGCGGCAGATCGTTTTCTAGGTGTATATCCGTCTTCAACAAACCAACGGCTTCGCCAAGTCGCATGCCCGTATCTGACAGAAGGGCAATCAACCACCGCAAATCGTCGTCTTCTGCGAGACATCTCGACTGAATCGACTTGAGATCATCAGTGCTGATCGGATTACGTGCTGTTTCGCGCATTCCATCGGGCATGAAGGTTCCAACAAATGCGTTCTGGCATCCGAGGCCTTGTTCCTTAATCGCCAGATTTACAATGGATCTGATACTCGAGAAGACGCGTCGGACTGTGTTGCCAGCCATGTCTCTCGCTAAGAGCCAATCTCGGAATAACGCAGCATCAGACGAGGCATATTGATCGAGTGGCCTGTTGCCGAGCGCTTCTGTTACGTAACCGATGTTGCGGCGCGCTGCCCGGACAAATACCTTGTCCCGACCATCACTCTTCAAGCGTAAATACAAATCAAGTGCATCTGTGAGTTCGAACCCACAATTCGGTTGGTTGGGGTCTGCAGCGCGCACAAGTTCAATCGATGGAACATCCAAATCCTGCAATCGGAGACCCAACCAGTAGTCCTCGAGACGCTGCGACATAGACGAGACCATGCGCATGGCGCGGGCCTCAGACTTGGTCCGCAAGCTCTGCCGTATCCGGTGGCGGCGATAATACTTACGCACATCTAATGGGATGCGTCTGACGAAGTAATAAACCCCATCGCGCCGCTCAAGATATGTCGGTAAATTGTACCCCATTCTGTACCACACCCCTGCCACACCGCCTATAAACAGCATGCAATTACAATGGGTTAGGTAAGTTTTGAGGTAATAAATGGTGCGGTCGAGAGGTATCTAACCCTCGCTGGGGGCACCATCAAATCAATCTAAATTGATCTAACCTATTGAATTCTAAGTACCTTGATTGCCTGGGGTTCTCTGGTGATGTCCAAGTCACTCAATCCGTTGCATCCAACGGCCTAATACCTCAATCGGGTAGCCATTGCCATAGCCACTTCCGACGCCAGCAGTTGCCCATCCACCTACCTGATCAATTATCTCTGCAGGACACTCAACAGCTCTTAATCGATCTCTGAAGCTATGTCTGAATGAATGAACCACGCATCCCTCTGGGGTATGTGCCTTTAACCATTTATTGAGCGCAGCGCTTGCTGAGTTTGTTTGATGTCCTTCATCAGAGCAATATTTAGGGAATGCGAATTTGGTGTCGATGTGTTGGCCTAATGCTCTCTTAGCTGCCCACAAGGACGACCCTACAAGAGGGATCTGACGCTTGCTTCCTGGTGTTTTAAGGCGTCGCCAAGGGTGTGGTTTAAGATCGATGTAAGAGTTATCACCGTCTAAGACGATATCGCTTTTTAGCAGACCCATCGCTTCGCCAAGCCTCATGCCTGTGTCGCTCAGTAAAGCAATAATCCAGCGTAACTCGTCATCCTGATTACGGCACTTCTCTTGGATCTTATAAATGTCAGACAATGGTATCGGCTGTCGTTGCGTTACTGGCAATCCATCAGGCATGAAGGTACCTGAGAATGCGTTTGAACAGCCTAAGCCTTGCTCCTTGATAGCTAGGTTGATGATAGATCGGATGCTGCCAAAGACCCTTTTAATGGTATCTCTGGCCATTCCCTGATCAATCAACCAATCACGAAACTTAGCTGCATCGACTGTCGAATATGCTGAGAGCGGATGATCGCCTAAGACTTTGATCACATACTCAACATTGCGATGGGCTGACCTTACGAAGGTCTGTTCTTTGCCAGCACTTTTAAGGCGCAGATACAGATCCCTGGCTTCAGACAACGTCAGGCAGTCAGGTGCGTCTAATGCCTCCGGGGTGCGGACAAGGTTGATAGCTGGAATAGCTATCTGTTGAAGCCTGAGCCCTAACCAATAGTCCTCGAGTCTTTGATTAATTGACGCAGCTGACCTGGCTGCAATCGGCATCGATTTGGTGCGCAAACTTAAGCTCACCCGATCTGCACGATAGTGATGCCTAACATCCGTTGGGATTCTGCGAACAAAGTAGAAAATACCTGACCGCACACTGAGATGCGTTAGGCTAGATTTGTACATCAGTTTGGACATCACCAGAGAACCCCAAGCAATCAAGGTGATTAGAATTCAGTAGGTTAGATCAATTTAGATTGATTTGATGGTGCCCCCAGCGAGGGTTCATTACAACATCGAGGCACCATCACCATCGAATTGCATGCTGCATAAGTAGCTTATCGCGCTTACAAGTTGGATCAACAGGTATGTTCTGTACCACAGTTTGTACAACACCACGGCCACTCCGCCCCCTGCCGAATTATATAGGCACGACCTGCAGCAAATTGGGTGCAGTAAGCGTCAACCACCGCCGATGGACGTGAGTGCTGGAGCAGGGCTTGAGGATGCGCGCTTAAGTAGATTAAATATAACTACGATGTCCTCATACCGCGTTTTAAAGGGTGCTGCACGAGCGTTAAGGTATCGGCTGGTAGAGACGGCGTTGCGGAGAGGCTCCTAGAGGCCGTGTACGGGGCTGTGAGGGGGGTGGAACTGATGGCTACCATCAAGGATCAAGGTTCAGCATATCGCAGCAATGCCGAAGCTGCAAAATTACACGTCATACGCCTAGGCAAGACTCACTTCTTTAACGACGCCTTGTGGGAAATCCTCGACGTCAACCCCCAGTTTGGTAAATCTTGATTAACGCAATTCCAACCAAACTGGTCGATGGTCCGAACCCGTTGCTTTTTGATCGACCCAGACTTTTTCGATGTGTTCGACCAGGTCGCTCGTTACGAGCGCAAGATCGATTCGTTTTGCATCATCGTCGGCGCCCCAGGTGGCACCACCATCTGCAGCAGTACTTGTGTTCAAGGCACGGTCGTTGCCGGCCACCAACCAAGCATCAGAGAGCCCATCGCTGGTCGAAAGCGGGCCGTGAATAGGATGAATATCTCCACAAAGTAAGCCGTATTCCGGTGAGTCATCAGTCATATTAAAATCACCCATTACGACGGTCGCCGTTGGCATGATCACCGGTCCGCCATCATGATTCCAGCCAGCCGCAAACTGACGCCCGGACCAAGCGCCGCCGTCGCGCGCGCCGTGGCCCACAATATGCAGAAGCGCTTCTGCTTGGCGCAAACGCTCGTCGCCGCCTACATGGGCAAAATGGGTGGAAATCGTCCGCAAACGCCTTTCCGGAACTTCGATCACGGTCTCAAGGGCGGCGCGTTGCAAACTCAATGGCCAGTTCAAGTGGAGCTTGGGAAGAAGGTGATTGCGCACTACTGATAGCGGCCAACGAGCGAGGACCATGTTGCCAAATTGGCGACGGCGATTCACCACGCGGCCATCATCGCCACGGAAGCTCGCGTCCACATCTAAGCCAGGACCGTAGGCCACATAATAATCATGCAGACGCGCCGCAATCTCGGCGGCTTGATTGACCATGCCGGTGCGCCGCCAATGAGCTTCAACTTCTTGCAGGCAAATGATATCGGCGCCGTCAATTTCCTCTATGATGCGGTCCAGGTCGACGCGACCGTCAAGGCCAGTTCCGTATTGAATGTTATAGGAGACAAAATTGATCATGATGTTACTCAGCTTGTCGAGTTTAAATGGGAATATGATGCATACTTGCGGCTGTGTCAGACGGCGACGCCGCTCTCATCGAAGAACCGCGCATCGTCAGTATTGAAAATCACTGAGGCCTGCTCTCCAGTCTGGTGGGTTGCGTTTGGCCCGACTCGCACGCAAAAATCGACATCCTCAATGTTGACTCTACTTGCCTTAAATCTGTCCGCAAATCTAACATAGATGAGCTTTTCGGGCCCCATCATCTCGACTCTTGTAACGAGACCTTCAATAGCGAACTGTGTTGTTGTACGCGAATTTTTAGGGAGACCAATTGCGGCCTTTTCAGGCCTTACCCCGATGAAACCTGTATCGCCATCCACCGGTTCGCGCTTCAAGATGTTCATACCGGGGCTACCAATGAACTGTGCCACAAATAAGTCCGCAGGCGCGTGGTACAATTCACTAGGCGTGCCAACCTGCGCAATTCTGCCATCAGTCATCACCACTATCCGGTCACCTAGCGACATGGCTTCTGTCTGGTCATGTGTCACATAGACAAATGTCGTTCTCAATTGATCGTGGAGGGTCTTCAACTCACCGCGCATATGAATACGAAGTTTCGTATCAAGATTCGACAACGGTTCATCAAGAAGGAACGCTTTAGGTTGGCGGGCAATGGCACGCCCCATTGCGACCCGCTGGCGCTGTCCGCCTGACAGCTGAGCTGGCCGGCGGTCAAGTAAATCTTGTAGCCGTAGCCGCTGTGCCGTACCAACAACTCGTTCCCGTATCTCGACGCGACTGAACTTCCGGTTACGCAGGCCATATGCTATATTGTTAAATACAGACATGTGAGGGTATAGCGCATACGATTGAAACACCATTGCTAGATCCCGCTCACCTGGTTCAAGCTCGTTTTGGCGCGCGCCACCGATGGCTATTTCGCCGCCGTTGATTGTTTCAAGACCGGCAATAACTCTTAGTAAGCTTGACTTGCCGCATCCGGACGGGCCGATGATGACTAGAAATTCACCATCGTTTATGCTTAGCGATAAGCCGCGAAGGGCATGAACACCGTTTTGATAGGTTTTCTCAATTTGCTGCAGAGAAATGTCAGCCATACTTATTTCTCACTTTCTATAAGCCCCTTGACGAAAAGACGCTGCATCGAGAGTACGATTACTACCGGTGGAAGAAGCGCCAGAACCGCAGTTCCCATTATTAGGTGCCAAAGTGGGAGAGCTTCGCCAGCGTTGGCCATTCGCTGAATCCCCATGACGATGGTGTAGTAGTTCTCATCAGTTGTGATCAAAAGCGGCCAAAGATATTGGTTCCACCCATAGATAAATAGAATGATGAAGAGTGCGGCGATGTTTGTCCGTGACAACGGCAGCAAGATGTCCCAGAAAAAACGAAGTGGGCCGGCACGATCCATCCTTGCAGCTTCCACAAGCTCCGCCGGAATAGTCAAGAAAAACTGACGAAATAGGAATGTTGCAGTCGCCGATGCGATAAGAGGCAGGCATAGACCGACATAACTATTCAAGATGCCGAGCTTTGCAATGACATCAAAGGTCGGCAAAATCCTTATCTCAACAGGTAGCATAAGGGTAATAAAAATCATCCAGAAAGCAAAAGTTTTAAGTGGAAATTTAAAATAAACAATCGCAAAGGCGGCTATTAATGAAACGCTTATCTTTCCAATGGTGATCAATAACGCCATTAGTAGACTATTTGTCATCATTAATCCGACAGACACTCCGCCGGCCTCGGGAATTCCGCCGCTCAGTAACTGGCGGTAGTTATCCGGACCCATCGCACCAAACCACATTGGTATCGGATTTATAGACAGTTCCTCCGGAGGATGCGTCGAGGCGACGAGAGCCATCCATACCGGAAAGCCGAAGAGCATAACGCCTGCGATCAGCACAAGATGCGCGAGGATGGTAAGTCCATGACGACGTCTAACCATCAATACGTCACGCGTCGTTCGACAAATCGGAATTGAATGGCTGTCATCAAGACCACAAGCGTCATTAGGATAACAGATTGGGCAGCTGAAGATCCGTAGTCTTGGCTAACGAAGCCTGTGTTGTAGACTCGAAAAACGAGTACCGAGGTTGTATCGGCCGGTCCACCCTCAGTGGTTGCGTGAATAATCGCAAAGGTGTCAAAAAAGGCATAGACAAGGTTTATTACTAGCAGAAAGAAGGTAGTCGGTGACAACAGTGGAAACGTGATTGTTAAGAATCGGCGCCACGGGCCAGCGCCGTCTATTGCCGCCGCCTCAATCAAAGAGCGTGGGATTGATTGAAGGCCGGCGATGAAAAAAAGAAAATTATAACTCACTTGCTTCCAGGAGGCCGCAATTATTACCATAAGCAGCGCTTGCTCCCCATCAACGTAGTGATTCCATTCTACGCCAAGTGCGTTAAGCCAGTAGGCTACGATGCCAACCGATGGGTTCATCAAGAAGTACCATATAACACCAGCCAAAGCCGGCGCGACAGCGTAAGGCCAAACGAGAAGCGCTCGATAGGCCTGTGCCCAGCGAATGATATGGTTGGCTGAAACGGCGAGAACCAGCGCCGTCGACATTGAGATAAAGGTAACTCCGAGACCAAAAATCAGGCTGGTCTGGAAAGATCGTAGATAGCCATCATCGCGAAATAGCTCTCGATAGTTATCGACGCCGATGAATTTACGCGTAAAACCGAAAGCATCCTCCAAAAAAAGGGACTGCTCGAATGCCTGGAAGGAGGGCCACAAGAAAAAAACAGCCGTTATTAGAAGCTGCGGGGCCAAAAGTGCATAAGGAAGCCAACGATTGGTAAATGGTGTGATGGAAGACCGCATTTTATGAAGGATGCGAACCGCCTAGAAAGACGGTCCGCATAACTTGACTTATTGGTTTGCGGTTTCGAACTTGCGAAGAAGGATGTTACCGCGCTTAACAGCTTTATCCATCGCTTCTCTCGCAGACTTCTGACCTGACCAGACGGCTTCCATCTCCTCGTTGATAATATCACGGATTTGTACGAAGTTACCGAAGCGGAGGCCCTTCGACGCTGGCGTTGGCTCGTTCAATGATAGCTGTTTAATAGCGGTATCTGTCCCTGGGTTGCTCTTATAAAATCCCTGTAATTTCGACAGCTCGTAAGCTGCCGTGGTGATCGGAACATATCCGGTATTCTGATGCCAGTAGGCCTGCTGCTGCGGGGCGGATAGAAACTTGAAAAACTTGGCAACGCCTTTGTATTCCTCGGTTTCATGCCCACTCAAAACCCACAATGTGGCTCCGCCAATGATTGAATTCTGCGGGGCGGCTGCCACGTCGGTGTCAAGGGGCAGCATAGCTTGGCTAAATTCAAAATCTTTGATGTCCTTTTTAAATCCGCCGTAATATGCCGAAGAGTTAATCCAAAAAATGGACTCACCATTAACAAATTTGGCTCGACTGTCACCACGGCGTCCACCATACTCGAACAAACCTTTGGCACCCATATCAGCAATACGTTGGATGTGATTTACGACATGGTCGTTGTTGAACGTGAAGGTAGTGTCGAGCCCGGCAAATCCGTTTTCCTTGGTGCCCATCTCAACATTGTGCCACGCCAAGTAGTTTTCGATCTGAGTCCAGGATTGCCAGCCGAAGCACAGCGGTGCAGACACGCCAGCGTCTTTGGCTTTGGCGGCGGCTGCCTCAAGCTCCGCCCATGTCGTCGGCACCATCAAACCGAGTTCATCTAACTTTGTTTTATTATACCAGAGCACTGGGGTCGACGAATTGAAAGGCAGCGACAACAGCTTATTATCGGTAGTCGTGTAGTAGGAGATGACAGCTGGGAGATAATCGCTTTGGTCAAACTGCTCGCCAGCATCTTCCATCAATTTGTGTACGGGATAAACGGCCCCCTTGTCCTCAGCGGCCATCATCGTCGCGGTACCGACCTCAAAAACCTGAACGATGTGTGGCTGTTCTTTCGCCCGAAAAGCGGCAATGGCTGATGTCATCGTCTCAGTGTAATTACCCTTGTAAATTGCCTTAATTTCGTAATCGGATTGGCTAGCGTTGAAGTCAGTCGCAAATTTGTCAACGATTTGCCCCAGCTGCCCGCCCATTGCATGCCAGAAATGGACTTCTGTTGCCGCAACGGCTTGGCCAGCAAAGGACAGTGAAAAAAGTGATGCCAACAATAAATTCTTCATACTTGCACTCCTGAACAGACACTCACGTCAATATGCGAATAAGATGCATATTGTGTGGATAAGGATGTGACGGTTAGCTCACGCTTTTGTGAACCTTGAGGGATAAAAAAATTACGTTTTTATTAACGGTCTTTGCACAGCCAACACGAAAGGCGACCCCCGGTGTTTTGTGCCGAGGAGGAGGCGCGGACTGCTTTCTAACGTCTATGGCTTCTGCTGGATTCACTTGACCGTCACCTTGATATCCGCCCCACCGAAGCGCTCGCCGAATACGCGATTCATTACCGCGAACAGTCCTTTGTGATGCTGGGCGGCGATGATGAAGCTGTCATAGACCGGCAGCACGGGCACGTACTCGCTAGTTCGAGCTATCGATTTCGAAAAGTTAAACTATGCTCTGATGGACGAGAATTTTGCGAAACTAATTGTTAAAGATTTTCAATCCTATGAGGGGTTGAAGGATTTTGAGCAAATTCAATTCGAAGGCTACGTGCTCCAGCGCTTCGCAGTTGCCCATAGAGCGTATCG
>QCEM01000071.1 GCA_003280605.1 SAR116 cluster bacterium AG-355-O21
CAAACCGGCACGCGGTTACCCTAACGTTTTGGCCCTTGCCCGGTGACGTCACTATGCCGGTCTACCTGCTTGCCTTGATTATCTTGGTGCTGGGTTTTGTCGCCGGCGGCATCGTGTCTTGGTTAAGCGCCGGCCGGCAACGCCGGCGCGCGCGGGAGGCGGAAACAAAAGCCCGCAGCCTGGGTCTTGAACTGGCCATGATCGAGAAGGACCAGGAGCAGGCCTGAGCGCGCTTTGATGCCAGCGCTGACACATAACAGACCAATATAAGCTGGCCGTTGAATGAGGAGGCCCAATGCAAGTTGTTGACCGTGAAACAGTGTTAAGCAGGCTTGCCTTCAAGCCGTTGATTGCCGCCTTGGGCGACATGTTCCGTGACGGCTGTGTTGCTCCGGTTCGCCATCACCATGCGATTGCCGCGACCGAGGCCGTGGGCGGTGCTGATCTATTGCTGATGCCGGCGTGGCAGCATGGCCGCCATATCGGCATTAAGATTGTGACGGTTTTTCCCGATAACGCGCTGCAAGCGCTGCCGGCGGTGATGGCCAGCTATGTGCTGCTGGACGGGCAAACCGGCCAACCACGCGCCTTCATTGATGGGGAGGCGTTGACGGTGCGCCGCACCGCGGCGGCTTCAGCGTTAGCGGCCGGCTATTTGGCACGCGCCGAGGCGAAAAGTTTAACAATGATCGGCACCGGGGCGATGGCCCCACATTTGATCGACGCCCATGCGGCCCAACGGCCGCTTGAGATTGTCCGTGTTTGGGGCCGCTCCCCCGCAAAGGCGGCAGCCTTGGTTGCCCAAATGCAGGATCGGCCATTCCAGGTCGAGCTGGCCGAGGACCGCCAAGCTGCCGTCCGCGCCGCCGATATTGTCAGCTGCGCAACCTTATCCAAGACGCCGTTGGTGGAGGGTGACTGGCTGCAACCGGGAACCCATGTTGATTTGGTTGGGGCGTTTAAGGCAGATATGCGCGAAAGCGATGATATGGTCATGACACGTGGCCGCATTTTTGTGGACACCCGCCCAGGAGCGCTGGCTGAAGCCGGCGACTTGCTGCTTGCCTTCGCTGCAGGTGCCGTCGGTAAGGCTGACATTGCAGGCGATTTATTTGAGCTTTGCCGTGGCCAGGTCAGCGGTCGCCGGCAGGACGATGAAATTACCGTTTTCAAATCTGTCGGAACTGCGCTAGAGGATCTAGCGGCCGCGATATTGGTCACGAAGAATTAACCGGCGAGACAAGGAAATACTCTGTTAATGTCGATCTGCGTCAAAATATGCGGCTTGCGTGATCCGGCCTCGATCGACGCGGCAATCACTGCCGGGGCTGATATGATCGGCTTTGTTTTCTTCCCCAGATCACCTCGTTCGCTCACCTTTGAAGAAGCTGCAAGCTTGGCTAAAATAGTGCCTGCCGCTGTTCAAAAAGTTGCTCTCGTGGTCAATGCAGATGATGCTTTTTTAACCGCGATGTGTGCTGCTTTAGACCCTGATTTGATCCAAGTTCATGGCAGCGAAACACCCCAGCGGGTTGCCGACATTAAAGCATTGACGGCTGTCCCGGTGATGAAGGCGATTGCTGTTTCGCAGCCCGAAGACGTGCAGCGAGCAGCCGCTTATGAGGGCATTGCTGACCACATCTTATTTGATGCAAAACCACCTCAGGATGATGCCAAGGCGTTGCCCGGCGGCAATGGTACCAGCTTTGATTGGCAGCTTATGACCGCCTGGCACGGCCGCACGCCTTGGATGTTATCGGGGGGCCTGACCAGCGCCAATGTCGGCGCGGCGATTGCCATCAGCGGCGCACCTGGGGTTGACACCTCATCTGGTGTTGAAGATCAACCAGGTCAAAAAAGCCCTGCTAAAATTGCCGCCTTTGTCACCGCTGCCCGAGCTGCCGCTTAAGCTAAATCAGCTGCTCTGGCGAGCAGCGCGTTAGGCGCTGCTATGGGCAAAATCCCAATACAGGTTGCGGGCTTTGGTAAACAACGGTCCCGCTTGTAACGGCTGCTCCTCAAACTGGGTCATCGGCACCACCTTCGCGTGATTGCCTGTCGACCAAATTTCATCGGCATCATGCAGGTCAGCGACCGAGATCGCACGTTCGACAACCTGTTCGCCCGCATCGCGCAGCAACTGGATCACCCGCTGGCGGGTCAAGCCGTTCAAAAATGTCCCATTGGCAACCGGCGTGTGGACCACGCCATCTTTGGCCATGAACAGATTAGAGGTTGCAAATTCGGCGATATTGCCGATCGGGTCGAGCACCACTGCGTTATCAAAGCCACGCTGGTTAGCTTCCCTGAGGGCCCGTCCCTGGTTTGGGTAAAGACAGGCAGATTTGGCATCGGTCGGTGCTTGGTCCGGCGCCGGTCGGCGAAACATCGAGACACAACAACTGCTGCCTGTCGGCTCGGGCAGCGGCGATTCAAAAATATTAACGGCAAACCGGGTCGATTCCGGATCCGGATAAATCCAGCCTTCCTCGGCCCACATCAATGGTTTGATATACAGCGGTGTGCCGGCCGGAAAGCGAGCGATCCCCTCACGGCAGATTTCCACCAGCTCGCCGCCGCTGAGGGGTGCCGACATGTTCATCCGGGCTGCTGAAGTCACCGCCCGCTGACAATGCAGATCAAGATCCGGCACCGTCCCCTCAAAGGCACGGGCACCATCAAAAATTACCGAGCCAAGCCATGTGGCCAATGTCATGGGGCCCATCAGGGGCGGATTACCATCAAGCCATTTGCCATCAACATAAGTCCAAGCATTCACTGCTGCTGCCATGGGTTTTCTCCACTTGGTTATTGCCGCAGCCTACGCCTTCAAATGAATAATGCCAACTCCCCGCACAGCCCCTTTTCAAAAGCCTATGAACGCGGGTATGGTCATCATATGAACACCGTTATTTATCATCTCGCCCGCCAAAGCGGCTGGCAAGCAGCGCTCCAGACAGGGATCTATGAGGGTACGGCAGAGGATCGTGCCGATGGGTATTTGCATTTTTCAACAGCGCGCCAAGTGATCGAGAGCGCCCGCAAACACCGGGCCGGCGAGACGGATATCGTGCTGTTAACTGTCGATGCTGCCGTCCTTGGCCCTGCCTTAATGTGGGAACCGGCGCGCGGCGGCGATTTATTTCCGCATCTTTACGGCAGCTTGGACGTCAGCGATGTCAGCGCCGCCACAGCCCTGGCCTTAGCCGCCGACGGCCAGCACATCTTCCCGCCGCTGGATGATTGCTCTTGAGCAGCGCCATGCTGCTGGCGGGATTGCGGCTGTTAAACCCCGAAGATGCGCATCAGTTGACCATTTGGGCACTGCGCCACGGTTTGGTCCCGGCCCGGCCGGTGCCGCCGTCAAAACCGCTGGCCCAAAAACTTTTTGGTCTGGATTTTCCGCATCCGGTTGGCCTGGCTGCCGGCTTTGATAAGGATGCAGAAGTACCAGGGCCACTTCTGAAACTGGGCTTTGGCTTTGTTGAGGTCGGGACCCTGACACCACAGCCGCAGCCCGGTAATCCGCGACCACGGGTTTTTCGACTGCCCGGTGATGGTGCCGTGATCAATCGCTATGGGTTTAATAACGGCGGGATGCACGCAGCGTCGGCGCGGCTAAAAGACCGCGACCGCACCTCCGGCATCGTCGGCATTAACATCGGCGCCAACAAAACCAGTACCCGGCCACAGGATGACTATGTCGCCGCAACCGAATGCCTTGCGGCATTGGCAGACTACATCACAATCAATGTATCGTCGCCGAACACCCCGGGATTGCGAGACCTTCAAGGCCGTGAGCACCTTGCCGCCCTGATTGCCGCAGTGACCGCCGCCCGCGACAGCAGCACTGCCAGCAGCGCCGCCCGTAAGCCGGCTGTGTTGATTAAGATCGCCCCTGATGTCACCCAAGTACAACTTGAGGACATTGCCGACGTCGCGTTGGCCTCGGCCGTCGATGGCATCATCGTTTCAAACACAACGGTCAGCCGACCGGCCACGTTGACCGGCCGGCACCGTTTGCAGACCGGCGGCTTGAGCGGCCGGCCCCTATTACAGCCATCCACGGCCGTTCTGGCGGCCATGTTCCGGTTAGTTGGCGGCAACATGCCGCTGATTGGCGTTGGCGGCATTAGCAGCGGCGCCGACGCATATTTGAAAATTCGCGCCGGTGCTTCTCTGGTACAGCTTTACACGGCGCTGGTGTATAATGGCCCTGGGTTGGTTGGGGAGATCGTCACCGAATTTGACGGGTTATTGGCTCGCGATGGTTTTGGTGCGCTGTCACAAGCAATCGGCATCGATACGCACAGTTAACGCCGCGACGGAGACGACCTATTTTATTACACGGTCTCATTGCAGTCATTTATAGCGCCGCTTTTGTCGGCATGTTTGTGCTGGCCAAAGATGACAGCCTTGCGCCCTATCTGGCTGACCTGGTGGTACCGACTGTCGCCCTGATCGCATTGGCAATAAGCAACCATTTGATGATCGCACAGGTTCGTGCACGCCGACGTCTCCATCAGATAACCCGCCTGACGGCACGGCTTGCTGAAGCACCGCAAGCGATTGCCGGTCTGGAACGTCAACTCGATAGCCTCGAGCGGCATGTTGACAGCTTACCCGACAGCCAAGCGATGGCCACCGAGTTGAAAGTTTTGCAAGGCTTGATGAGCAATCTGCAGCGTCAACAAATAGACCGTACAGGTCTTGCCGGCGGACCTGTTTTGACAGGCCTGCCGCCCACCGGCCTGCCATCTCCCGACAATACCGCCGCATCTGAGCATTCCGCGCCGGAACGTGCGGCGCGCGATGCTATGGCCTCCGATGAGCTTGATGACAAGGACGTCTTGGCGGAGATTCATACGGCCCTACAAGATGACAAGGTGGCGTTATACCTGCAGCCCATCGTGAACTTGCCGCAGCGTGAACATTTATTTTTTGAATGTTTGTCGCGGATTCCCACGGCCGATGGTGCGGTGCTTGTGCCGCAGCGTTATATCCAATTGGCAACCGATGAAGGCTTGGTAAGTGCGATTGATAATTTGCTGCTGTTCCGGCTGGTGCAATTGGTTCGGACCGCGCAACGCGACCACCTCAATGTGGGATTTTTCTGCAATATTTCTGATGCAACCATGCGTGACACAGGCTTTTTCCAGGACTTTATCAGCTTCTTGGCAGCCAATCCAAGCCTCAGTAAGAGTTTAATTTTTGAGTTTGAACAAGCTGTTATCGATGCCGATGACTTTGATACCCGCATCAATATCCAGCGGCTGACGCAACTTGGGTTCCGACTGTCCTTGGACCGTGTCACGCATTTTGATTTTGATTTTGCGGACTTGGCCGGCCAGCAATTTCGGTTTGTCAAAATTGAAGCCCATATGCTGCACGAATTCTCTGCCGGTG
The DNA here is from genome assembly GCA_003280605.1 of SAR116 cluster bacterium AG-355-O21. Taxonomy (GTDB): domain Bacteria; phylum Pseudomonadota; class Alphaproteobacteria; order Thalassobaculales; family Thalassobaculaceae; genus TMED26. The sequence goes on from QCEM01000071.1 coordinate 5,407, forward strand.
GCACCGCTCCAGGACCGTTCAAAGCCATCCACAGCGATTTTCGACGCCATAATATTGAGTTGATCGCCGAGAAAATTGAAACCGAAGAAATGCTAGCTGACCTGCTGCAATTAGGAATCACCGTCGGCCAAGGCTATCTTTTCGGCGAACCTCGGCGATCCCAGAGCGACGCTAATGGCTGAGGCCGTGCAACTGGTTGAGCGCTTCGAGTCATTGATTGACCGCTATGACGGTTTTATTTTTGATGTTTGGGGCACTCTTTATGACGGCGCGGAAGCCTATCCGGCGGCCGTAGAGGTTCTCCGCCGACTGGCCACACGCAACAAACGCGTGGCAATTCTGTCAAATTCACCGCAGCGGCCGGAGGTGGTTCGGGCGCGCCTCGATAAGCTTGGGATTGAACCACATCATTACCAATCCTTGGTGACCTCCGGCGGGGCCACCTACGCCCACCTAAAAGACCGCCCAAACAGCTTTTATCAAGCACTTGGTCAGCGGGTTTTCGAAACCGGACCAAAGCGGTTTCCTAATTTACTGGATGATACATGGTTCACCGCCACTTCCGATATCGAGGCGGCAGAGGTGGTGCTTAACTCAGGTCCTGAGAATCCACAGGCGAAAGCAGAGGATTTCGATGGCTTGTTAAATCGTGCCCATGCGCGCGGCCTGCCGATGATTTGCGCCAATCCGGATCTTGAAGTTTATGTCGGCTCCTCGGTTCAAATTTGTGCCGGGAGCATTGCCGCCGCCTATGAGACACTTGGCGGGGAGGTTTACTATCACGGCAAGCCCCATGCCGGCGTCTTTGAGAACTGTTTATCCGAGCTCGCCGTCGCTGCCGCCGACTGCTTAATGGTGGGTGATAATATCCGCACCGACGTTACCGGTGCGCGCGCCCTTGGTATGCCGGCACTATGGCTGGCGAACGGTATTGACCGAGGCGCCCTGATGACGGCGCAGGGCATCGACCTTCAGCAAGCGACAGCCATGGCCGCAGCACGCGGCTTATCAGATATTTTGCTGATGGCGCAGCTACGCTAAGCGTTCGCAGCATGTCGCCGCTGTTCGGCGGCCAGCCGCTTCAAGGCCTCTTTCAGGGCGTTGGGTGCCGACCCGCCGCGACCACGCGGCGCCAAACCTTCGGCTACCTCAACCAAGAAACGATAATAGATCAGCAAAAACATCCGGAGGGATGACGACATACTGGAGCTAACACGTCGGTCTTCAACTTCGGTGCAGATTTCATCCAAGCTGATTTCTTCTCGCCTGCAAACGTCAACAAGCGATTCCCAGACCAGGATTTCAAGACTGACACTGGTCCGCCGGTCACCAATAAAAACATTTCTTCTTGAACGATCTAAACTACGCACTTGTGGCATGATGCGACCTCTTCCATGGGCGCGGTCAGAGCTGCGCATTACCAACTCTGGCCACAACCAGTCGCGATAATTCAATTACTGCCCGCTATAGTGGTATTGAATTAGCATATTATGACCAAATATGCCACGCGCTAAAATATTAAGAGGCGCATTTCCTGAAACATCATCGGAATGTTAATTATATTACGACTAGTCTATTGCCACTATTTCCGCAAATGATTTACTTGTTCCGCCGCCAACCGATCGAGTGCGACGTTAAAAATCGATGGGAACGGCATTTGTGTTTGCTGCTGAAATCCCGGACTTCCACTGCTGCGATTTTGTTTCAGAAAATCTGCAAGACAGCGAAAATAAATCAATAAGAACATCCGAATGGAGGAGGACATGCTGGAACTCAGGCGCCGATCATTGATCGCAGTACAAACACTATCCAGGTTCATTTCCTCGCGACCGCAAACATCCTCAAGGGCATCCCACACCTGGGTTTCTAAGTTAATGCTGGTGCGGTGTTTGCCGATAAAAACATTCTTCCGAAGCCGATCTAAGCTTTGAGTTTGCGGCACCATTCCTCCTCAGCGCTAAAGGTCAAAGGGTCATAATGAATTGCACACCATGGTATGATATCGCCATTTGGCGAAATGATGCAATGTTTTTCAATTTTAGGTATTTTCTGATAAGCCGTGGCCGCCATCTGATCGACGTTACCACAGGCCCTAGCTAAGGCTCCCTTCGGGACATTCACAAACAGGTAAAGCTCGGAAAATCCTTGACGTCGATAAGGAGCTGACGTACACACCTGGCTCAATCTTGCGGTGTCGCCGCAGGGTAATGCGATATGGTTTTCTGTTTGAAGGTTTTATAGATGGCTCGGCGCTGTGAGGTAACAGGTAAATCGGTTCAAGCTGGCAACAATGTGAGCCATGCAAACAATAAAAGCCGTCGACGGTTTTTGCCAAATTTGCAAAACGCCTCGCTGCTGAGTGAAGTGTTGGGCGAGACTGTTCGCTTACGCTTGAGCACCCATGCCATCCGCTCGATTGAGCATAATGGCGGTCTTGATGCGTATTTGCTGTCAACGAAAGACCGTAATCTGGCAGCGCCTGCGGTGCGCCTGAAACGCCGGATCATGAAAAAAGCTGCGACCAGCGCCGCTTAAGCTACGACCTTGCAAGACCGGCGGCTTCGGGCCGTCTACCGGCGGCTTCGATGTAGCGTGATGCCAACCGATTGGCAGCCGTCAATAGCGTCTAGCTTTTCGACTTTCACCGTGACATGCCGGCTTTGCGCAGGTTGCAGGGCCAGGGCGGCAACCCGCTCCGCCAAACTTTCAACCAGAATGATATGACCGCGCGCACTCTCGGTTTTGATCGCCGTCACCAGCGTCTCATAGCAATAGACCCGATCATAATTTTCACAAAAGCCATCGGCCGGGTAGTCAAATTCGATATCGAGATTCAACCGTACACGCTGTTTTTCGCGGCGTTCATGATCGTGCACACCGATCAGCATGGTGATCATCAAATCACGAATATGCACACAATAGCGTGATGTATCCGGCAGCGTGTCGGTAACGGCAGATAGCGGCGATGCTGTTATCACCGGTGTTTTATTTGACCCTTCCGGTGCCATCGCCACCCCCAATCAGCTTCGCCCTGTCATAGGCCGACAGTAGATCTGCGTGCTGATGGCTATCTGCCTAAAAGCGTCGACAGTTTGGCCAAGAACGACCTATCGCGCCCGACCAGCACGGCGTGGGTTACCTGCTAAGCGGGAAGAAATCAACCGGCGTCATTAATTGATTTCGCTGCGCCTCTAAGGCCCCAAGCTTTGCGCTTTCGCGGGT
>QCEM01000072.1 GCA_003280605.1 SAR116 cluster bacterium AG-355-O21
CTGGCAGGATACCTTGCGAGGACACACCCCGATCAATGCAATCCTGCATCACCGCCCAAATCTGCGCCAAGCCATCGGCAACCTCAGCTTCCGGCCGCAACGCGCATTCATTGGCCCAGACCAATTCAGCAATCGATTTGCCATGCTGATCGCCTAAAGCCAGTAAATCGGCACCGCTACGAAATGGAAACGGTAGATCCTCGACCAAGATATTGGCTAGTGCCGCATCACCTGTTTCGCCGTCGGCAACCACAAAGCCGCCGCCAATTGAAAAATAGGTGGCGTCGGCCAAGGTTGCGCCGGCGCCGTCAAACGCCCTTAAACGCAGCGCGTTTGGGTGATGATCTAAAAACACTTCACCGCGAAACAGCAGATCCCGGTGCCGCTCAAAATCAATCATCTGCTTGCCGTCAAGCGTTAAGCATTGGTTTTGATCGATAGCGGCAATTAAGTCGGCAACCTGGTCGGGATCAATGCTGGATGGAGTTTTGCCGAGTAGGCCAAGCAACACGGCAGTGTCTGTGCCATGTCCCCGACCGGTAAGCGCCAGGGCGCCATAAAGCAAGACTTCGACCCGGCCAACCTGCAAGAACACCCCTTGATCGTGAAGTTTTTGTAAAAATCGCGCGGCCGCCACCATCGGCCCCGTGGAATGCGAGCTTGACGGACCTATGCCAACTTTGAACAGATCAAAGGTACTGACAACTTGGCGCTTTTGATCATCACCCTGTTGCACCATCACCACCGACGCTCAGCCAATAAAGTTGGAAAGTGACGACTTTACTCAATCTTAACTTGTCCGATGGCGACAATTTTTAGCCGCCAGGACACATTCGGTGCCTCATGGCCGGCTTTTACAGCCGAACAATCTTTCCCGGATTCATAATATTGTCCGGATCAAACGCCGTCTTAATGGTTCGCATTAAAGCAAGGGCATCGCCATGTTCCTGCTGCAGGTAATGGATCTTGCTATAGCCAACCCCGTGTTCACCGGTGCAGGTGCCACCCATCGCCAAAGCCCGCGCAACCATCCGCTCATTATGTTCTTTGGTGCGAGCCATTTCAGCGGCATCTTCCGTATCGACCAAATAGGACAGATGGAAATTACCGTCGCCCACATGACCGACCAAAGGCGCTTTTAAATCCATATCCACAAGGTCTTGTTTGGTTTCCGCGATACATTCCGCGAGCCGTGAGATCGGCACACAGACATCGGAGGCCCAGCCCTTACAACCAGGGCGCAGGGACAAAGCCGCATAATAGGCATCATGGCGGGCTTGCCACAAAGCACTACGATCTTCCGGTTTCGTCGCCCATTTAAAGGCCTCGCCACCAAAATCATCGGCGATCATCCGCGCCGACTCGGCTTGCTCTGCAACCCCTGTTTCCGAGCCGTGGAATTCATAGAATAAGGTTGGCTTGCGGGCATATCCCGTGAGGTTGGAATAGTCGATACAAGCGCCCATTTGAATATCGTCAAGCAACTCAATCCGGGCCACCGGGATACCGCTTTGAATCGTCAAAATGACAGCTTCAACAGCTTCATCGAGGGACGAAAACTGGCACACGGCCGAGGAAATCGCCTCCGGAATGCCATAGACGCGCAAGCTGACTTCGGTGATCACCCCAAGGGTCCCCTCGGAACCAATGAAAAGCCGCGTCAGATCATAGCCTGCCGATGATTTACGTGACCGCCGGGCGGTATTGATGATCCGGCCATCGGCGGTGACCACGGTCAAGCCAAGGACATTTTCACGCATGGTGCCGTAGCGGACCGCATTCGTGCCCGACGCCCGCGTTGCCGTCATCCCGCCCAATGTCGCGTCGGCACCAGGATCAATCGGGAAAAATAGGCCTGTGTCCCGCAAATACTCGTTCAGTTGTTTTCGGGTGACCCCTGCTTGGACACGCACATCCAGGTCAGCGGCATTTACCTCGAGCACATTATTCATGCGACTTAAGTCAATCGAAACCCCGCCGTTCAGCGCTTGCACATGACCTTCAAGCGAGGTGCCGACGCCAAACGGAATGACCGGCATTTTGATGGCCGCGCAAGCTTGCACAATTTCCTGCACTTCCTCTGTGGTCTCGGCAAATATCACCGCGTCCGGCAGTGCCGGTGGGTGATAGCTTTCGCCTTTACCATGTTGCTCGCGGATGGCCTGGCCCGTGGTCAAACGATCACCGAAGCGCTGCCGTAAAACCTCAATCACTTGGGTACGTTCCGGCGCGGTCTGTTGTGCAGTGGCTGTCATTTCATCCCCCTGGCAATATCCTTGATGGCAATCTACGCTGCCATTCAGTTGACAGCAAGCCCGTGCCCAAATGGTTTTGATGGAAAGCCATTTGGCGACGGCCTGCTTCATGGTAGATAGAGCATATCAACAAGTTCAAAATATCACGCAAGACAAAGAGGCGCAGGTGAGCATTTGGGGGAAGATGATTGGCGGTGCTGCCGGATTTGCGCTGGGCGGGCCGATTGGGGCGCTTTTAGGTGCCATCGCCGGCCATGCCGTCGACAAATATCACCGCCGCGAGGAGGATGACGACAGCGATGAAAACGCCGGCACCCGCAAAGTCGCCTTTACCATCGGCGCAATTGCGCTGGGGGCCAAAATGGCCAAAGCCGACGGCGTTGTTACCCGCGACGAAATTGCTGCTTTCCGCGAGGTCTTTCATGTCCCCGAAAGCGAGGTGCGAAACGTAGCCAAGGTCTGGGATCTTGCCCGCCAAAGCACCGATGGTTTTGAGATTTACGCCCAACAAATCGCCAATTTGTTTCCACCTGCCGCACCGGTTTTAGAGCAATTACTTGGCAGCTTGTTCCACATCGCCCGCGCTGATGGCGTTGTTCATGAAGCTGAGCTGGCGTATCTGCAGAAGGTCGCAGAAATTTTTGGCTTCGATGCGCTGGCATTTGAGCGCTTATGTGCAACCTTCAGCGGCAATGGCGGTGATGATCCCTATAGCCTTCTTGGGGTGCGCGCCGACGCCAGCGACGACGAGATCAAAGCCGCCCATCGGCAATTGGTGCGCGACCATCACCCCGATCACCTGATTGCTGAAGGTTTACCGGAAGAATTGATCGCCTCCGCAACGGCAAAATTATCTGCGGTTAATGCCGCCTATGATCGCATCAAGGCCCATCGGGGTCTCAGTTAAGTGAACTGCTCATGGCGGTAACGGCATCTTCACGGGCTGCTGGGCGGCCACCCCTGCTGGCCCTGAAATCAGCTCATCTGCGCTATGCTGATAAGGTCATTTTCGACACCCTTGATATTAGGATCACGGCTGGCGAGCGGGCCTGTCTCGTTGGCCGTAACGGCGGCGGCAAATCGACCTTGATGCGCGCCCTTGCCGGTGAAGTTGATATCGATAGCGGCGAGCGCTTCGTGCAACCAGGAACCAAAGTTGCCTACCTTCCCCAAGACCCTCGCCTGCCGCCGGGGCGCAGCGTTATCGAGCATGTGAATGCCGCCTTACCGCCGGCTGATGATCGCATCCCGCGGGACTATCTTGTGGCGGCTATTCTTGACCGCTTAAGCCTGCCCGGCGAGCGACTGCTTGATAACCTATCGGGCGGTGAGGCGCGGCGTGTCGCCCTTGCCCGCGCCCTGGTGACCAAACCGGACGTTTTGTTATTGGATGAACCGACCAACCATCTGGACCTACCAACCATCGAATGGTTAGAGGACGAATTACGTAATTTTCCAGGTGGGCTGTTACTGGTCAGCCATGACCGAACCTTTTTAGATAATCTGACCAACCGCACCTTCTGGATTGAACGCGGGAAAGTGTTTCGCCGCAATCACGGCTTCAGCGGTTTCACGGATTGGGCCGATAAGATCCTCGCCGACGAAGAAAACCAGCAACATAAGCTGGACAAAAAGATTGCCGAGGAAACCCGTTGGCTGCGCGAAGGGCTGACCGCACGGCGCAAGCGAAACGAAGGCCGGCTTGGCCGATTGCTGGAATTGCGGCAGGTCAAAGCTGAACGACTGCGGCGTCCGGGGTTGGTCAATATGGATGTCGGCAAAGCCGATAGCGGCGGCAGCTTAGTGTTAGAGGCCAATGATATTTCGCACAGCTTCCATGACGCTGAGGGCCGGGAAAAGATCATCGTCAAAAATTTTTCGGTGACGGTTAAGCGTGGCGATCGGATCGGCCTCATTGGCCGCAATGGTGCCGGCAAGACAAGTTTGCTTAAAATGCTCATCGGCCGCGACAAACCGGATCGTGGCCGCGTCCGCATCGGCTTTGGTGTGGAATCGATCTACTTTGATCAAAAACGTGAAAGCCTGAACCCCGACGACACCTTATGGAGCACGCTTTGCCCGGGTGGTGGCGATACTGTTTTTGTACGCGATAAACCACGCCATGTGGCGTCCTATTTGCGGGACTTCCTGTTTCGTGATCGGCAGATCACAGCCAAGGTCAAAACCCTTTCAGGCGGCGAGCGCAACCGCTTGCTGATGGCAAAATTATTCGCCGCCAACCATAATTTACTGGTCCTTGATGAGCCGACCAATGATCTCGATATTGAAACCTTGGACCTATTGCAGGACGAATTAGCACGCTATGACGGGACCATTCTTTTGGTCAGTCACGACCGAGACTTTATTGATCGGGTTGTCACATCGATCATCGCTGTTGAGGGCGATGGCAGCGTTGAGGAATATGCCGGCGGCTTCAATGACTATCTGCGCCAGTGCACGCCGGTTGCGGCAGCCAGTACAAACAAGCCGCGAAAGCCCAAAACCAACACTGCCAAACAATCAAGAAGCGAGCCGAGGGCAACCAAGCTGAGCTTTAACGAGCAACGCGACCTAGAGCAGCTGCCCGGCAAAATCGCCACCTATGAACAAGATATCGTGAAGTTACAGACCCTCTTGGCCGACCCGGCATTTTTTAGCCGTGATCCGGTCAATTTTGAACGTGCCACCCGCCGCCTTGCAGAAACCGAATTGGCCCATAGCGATGCCGAGGAACGCTGGCTTGAACTGGAAATGCGCCGCGAAGCCCTCAGCACATCGGAAGATCAATGAAACCATTGGATATTTTCGCCGGCTTAGGGGTACTGCTCTGCTGGGGGTTAACGTTTCCAATTGCTAAAATCGGCCTGACTGAATTACCGCCTTTAACCATGATCACGTTACGCTATGGGCTGACGGCACTGCTGTTGGCACCACTCTTGCGGCTACCTAGACAAGGCTTCGGCCTGCTGATTTTAATTGCCGTTGCCCTTGGCGGCTTTCACTTCCCACTGATGTTTTCAGGGGTTGCGGGGGTTGATGCCGCGATTGCTGCAATCGCTATGCAAACTCAGTCACCCTTTGCGGTCATGTTGGCCGTAATTATTCTGGGCGAACGGTTAACGGCGCTGAGGATCTTCGGTTTGCTAATTGCCTTTGGCGGTGTCGCCTTACTGGCCGGGGAGCCTGCCGGACAAAGCTCGATGCTGCATATTGCAATGCTGGTCATCAGTGCGGTCGCCTGGGCGGTGGCATCGCTGCTGATTAAGCGTGTTGTTAATGTTGGTGTTTTCCAGCTGAATGCCTGGATCGCATTACTGGCAATCCCCCAAGTTGCGGTCACCTCCTGGGTCTTGGAAAGCGGCCAGGTCGAGGCTGTGCTTGCTGCCGGCCTGCGCGGTTGGGGAACGGTTCTATTCTTGGCCCTGGGCGGCACTTTGATTGGCTGGGGTGGCATGTCCTATCTATTAAAAAACCATCCGGTCAGCCGTGTGACCCCGATTACCTTAGCCATCCCGGTTGTCGGTATCAGTGCCGCTGTAGTCTTTCTTGATGAGCCACTGACCAGCTTGCGGCTGGCGGCGGCGCTGCTTACGATCATTGGCGTGGCGGTTGTGATGTTTGCACCGGCGCGGCGACCAACAGCGATCACGGATGATGTCTGATGCCAGGTAAATTGCCGATCATCACGCAAACGCCGTCGGCAAACTTTGGCGACCGGCGCGGTCAGGCTGTGATTGATATGCTGATCATTCACTTTACCGACCAGCCTGACTTGCAATCCGCCGTCGATATCCTGACCGACCCCAATCGCGCCGTCAGCGCCCACTACCTGATTGCTGCGGATGGCCGGATTCTGCAACTGGTCAATGAAACTGACCGCGCCTGGCACGCCGGTGTCGCCTTTTGGGCCGGTGCGCGCGATATAAATTCGCGTTCCATCGGCATTGAACTTGATAACCCTGGGATCGACACCGGCGCTCATCCCTATCCGGCCGTGCAAATGCAAAGCTTACAGGCGCTGGCCATAGACATTCTGTGCCGCCATCCAATCCCTGCCCGCCATGTGCTTGGACACAGCGATGTGGCCCCTGGCCGCAAGCAAGATCCAGGACCTTTATTTGATTGGCAAAGTCTGGCCGCAGCAGGCGTTGGCCTCTGGCCGAAAGACTGGCCGGCAGACTCGCCGAAAGCTTGGCCAAATACCCCTGCAAGCACCGAATTCGGCTGGTCGCAAGCGGCCGATTTGCTGGCCCGAATTGGCTATGACCCGGCGCTGATCGCAGCTGCCCCGGCGGCCGTCGTCAGCGCGTTTCAAAGTCATTGGCGGGCGGCCAATATTGACGGCCGGTTGGACCCGCAGACAGCGGCCCGCATCGCCGCCATTGCAGCGATGGTCGAGGCCGATAAAAGCCTTTAGCGGCGGGCCAGTTTTTTCTCAACCGCCGTCGCGAAAAAGGCCGCCCCATAGGGGATTGCCTGATCATTGAAATCATAGGCTGGGTTATGCACTTCGCAGCCCCCCTCACCGGCACCATTGCCAACCATAATGTAGGCGCCGGGCCGTTCATTCAGCATGTATGAGAAATCCTCCGAGGCCATAATCATCGGAATATCGCCGTTCACACGCTCTGCACCAACCAGTTCGGCGGCACAGTCAATGGCGAACTGTGTTTCTGCGTCATTGTTAACGGTCGGCATAAATTCAAGCCGGAAATCAAGCTTCGCCGTGGCCCCAAAACCGGCGGCAATATTTTCAGCCAAACGCCGTAAGTTATCCTCGATCATGGCCAAGACCTCCATCGAGAAGGCGCGTGCCGTCCCCATGATCTGTGCGGTCTGCGGGATCACATTATAGGCATCACCGGCATGAATTTGGGTAATCGATACAACGGCGGTATCGTGCGGGCGAATGTTCCGCGAGACAATGGTTTGCGCCGCCATCACAATTTGCGAAGCAATGACAACAGGGTCAACACCGGATTCCAGGCGCGCGCCAAGAGGACGGCGGTGGCAATCGGCCGCGAGGCAATATAACCCGCCGTGCTAAGACCAGCGATGATATCCTCGAGGTCGGCGGGCGGCTGGGCTAGGGCTGAGGACATTTCAATTTCCGTGCGCGGTGATCATGACAGGCAATAAACGCCAGGCCGCCAGCATATCGAAGCCGGCCCAGCCCGCAAAGCCCGAAGGTCGGCGTGACCATAACCAAATGTGTCGCCATGGCGGCGGCATTTTTTGTCGCGCCATTAAAGGCCCATTAACAGCACCGGCCGGTGACAGCGGGCGCGCATTATCGCCGCAAGTTGCATCGGTCTGACATCGCGGCCTGGTGCCGATCTGCAAGGTGTATTAGATCAGATAGTCTGTAAGCCGGGTTCTGTTCCGGCGAGTTGCCTCGCCATTGATGGCCATTCCTCTGGGACGATTGTTACCAACCGCCTCACGCGACCGACCCGGACGACTGACGCGAAAACCCGCTCGCACGCCTGCAACACAAAAGCAATG
>QCEM01000073.1 GCA_003280605.1 SAR116 cluster bacterium AG-355-O21
CCTGGCAACGCTTCAAGGTTTACAGGCGATCAGCACACTCAATCAACTTGACCCAGACTGGCGGCGACCGGCTAAATCTCAGCCTATGACCGTATCGGTGATTTTATCAGTTGGGAGAGAAGAATGAGTATCGTTGAGATTGGCGCTCTTGCGCAATTGGCTGGAGCAATTGCAATATTTTTGTCGCTTATTTTTGTTGTGATTGAGCTGCGAAAGAATTTTAGACAAAACAATATTGCTAACACGCTTCAAAGAGCCCCAGAGCTTGATAAACTTAATTACATTCAGATGGATGAGAGCATGGCTAAGGTGCTTGTCAAAGGCTATGAGTCATATGACTGCCTCGAGGCTTTTGAAAAAATCCAAATTGAAGGCTATGTAAACCAGCGCATTCATATTGCCACACGGTCCTTTCGGCACGCTGATGAAGTTGCGTTTGCTCTTGCACCAAATTTTATGCGTCAAAGAATGAAAGATAGCTTAGTTGTGCTTTTCTCCCATCCAGGTATGCGGGAATGCTTTCACAGCATGACCAAACGAGATTTGATCTATAATCCTGATCTTGTGCGAACGATGGTGGGTCAAAAGGTTCTTGAGCAACCAACTTGACCCAGACTGGCACAGACCGGCTAAATCTCAGCATACTGCCGTATCGGTAATTATATCAGCTGGGAGAGAAGAATGAGTATTGTTGAGATTGGCGCGCTTGCGCAATTAGTAGGAGCGATTGCGATATTGTTGTCGCTTGTCTTTGTTGTGATTGAGCTGAGGAAAAATTTTAAACAGAACAACATTGCTAATTCGATTCAGCGGGAAACCGAGCGATCGCACTTATATTACGCACGGATGGAAGAGGGGCTGGCAAAATTGCTCGCCAAAGCATACCAGTCTTATGACGAATTAAAGGATTTTGAGAAAATCCAATTCGAAAGCTACATAATCCAGCGAATGGATATTTTCGCCCGACTATATCGGACCGCTGACGATGCAGGATATAAGCTGGGAGCAGACTACCTCAGAGACAGGATTAAACTCCATATAGAAGACTTGTTCTCAAACCAGGGGACTTGTGAATGTTATCAAGCCCTGAGAGTCCGGGACATTATTGCGAACCATGAGTTATTTACCAGAATAGTTGGTGAGGATGTGCTCGCTCAACCTGCAGGGTAGCCAACCTGGCGGCGCTCCAAGGTTTACAAATGGGTCACACTGTCAACCGCTTGCGAGAGGTAATCCTTAACTCTTTGCATGCGAGGTGATCTTAGGCCTCGTCCGACTGTGCGCGACGAGACTGCGTTCTCAGTGGTGCTTGCGGATTAGCCGCTCCAGGCGGTTTCACTGAAAGCCTGCAGCGCGTTACAGCGCGCCGACAATTCCGCCAGCGCCGGGTATTTACTACCCGCCACCAGGTCCTCACAAAAAGGCAGATAGCCGGCGAAATCATAGGCTGCCACGGCGTTTACATCGGCTAAGGTCAGGCCGTTGCCATGCAACCAGACACGGCCGGTAGCAGCTTTTTCAAGGTAGTCGAAACCGGCACTTGCTTGCACGCGCAATTGATCCAACCACGGTTGATGATGACTGCCTCCCGGTCGCTTAATCTGTTCGTAAACCACGCCGACGGTTTTTTCTATGGTGCCCTGGGCGACACCCACCAGGCGCATGACCGTGCGGCGATCGCCGCCGCCGGCGGCCAGTAGGGTGTTATCGGGATCGCCTACTTCCAGCAGATAGTCGATGATCGCAGCGCTGTCGATCAATACCTCGCCATCGTCGAGAATCAGGGCCGGCACGCGGGCGAGGGGGTTTATGGTGACCAGTTCGGCGTTTTCCGGGGTCGCTGTTAAGTGTTTAACTTCGAAACCGATATTCAGTGTTTTCAGAACGATTGCGGCGCGCCTTGTGAACGGCGATAAATAGCGGCCAACCAAAATCATGTTCTATCTCCCTGTTCCAAAACCAAAATATACTCTACTCTATAACGCAGCTGCGCGCTTTGCCAGGTTGATGATGACCGGCTAATCACCTGCGTTGTGGATGAGGGCGCTGCGGCATTACGCTTCCCCTGCTTTACTTAGCTGTTTGACCACACCCAGACCACCAAGCTGATTCATTTTTTCTTGTACCTTCTTAATCTAAGGCTGTAGCGCTTCAATCTCATCGGCAAAAAATGGACGCTTATCAATCTGTGTGCGGTCGGTAAACATGTCCGGTGTGTTGTAAACAGTGTTTCACTTCGGAAGTGGAAGCTATCTATACATCTACGCGATTCGAAATCACCCTGAAGGGTGAGCCGGCACATCATTTTTTTGGAAGCGAAATCCCGCCGATATAAAAAGAAGGGGTGTTGTATAGCGTTGCTGCCGGCAATGTTATTTCGTGACCGTCCCAGTGATCGCGTTCGCGGTCGCCGTTGTTGACACACTACCATCTTTGTTGTGGCAGACTTGTTGGTAAATATCTGCTTTGATTTTGTCAAAGATAGAGGGCGGAATTATCTCGCGTACCTTCATTAAATTCGGTGATAGCCAAGTATTTTTCCAGAACGCCTCAAAGCTCTCAAACTCACGGGTTACGATTATTTTTTGGCTTTTAATCTCTGTCATCCCAGTTGCATGCCAAAGCTCTTCTAGCGCGGGTAAGGCCGAGACGGAACCATTAGGTACTGACGGGATTGTGATTCCATTTTTTTTAACCTCATTGCTGATCAGAGACGCTGGGGCACCTCCACCAAGGCTATCCCAGGCGTAGCTCGCGACACAACCTCCTGGCGCAACGGTGCGCGCCATTTCCGCAACTCCCCGCCCTGGATCAGCAAGAAAGAAAATCACCAGAGCCATGACCGCAACATCAAAACTATCATCTGGGAATGGCAACTTAAGAGCATCTCCAACTTGGAAGTCGGCCAATTTGTTTGAGTTTTGCCGAGCGAATGCGATTTGCTCGGGCGAAGGGTCAATTCCGCTTAAAGCAACTGGTGCCGAATGCTCTGCAATCAATCTTGTGAATGCTCCCGCTCCACATCCGACATCAAGCCAACGTAAGTTTGGATCTGGCAACATCCAATTCAAAAAGTCTCTCCCAACAAGTTGACTCCATACGCCCATCATTTTTTCATAGCTCTTACCGTCGTTAAATTCGATTGATAATTCATCCATTTAAAAATTCCTTATTATTTTGCACGGCTGCATATAGTGGGCTTAACGGCTGCATATAGTGGGCTTAACGGCTGCATATAGTGGGCTTAATAGTTATCTCATCACTTTTTTTAAACTAGTCTCACACCCATTCAGCGGCAATGTAAATGTCTGGCCTGTTGCCGGCCAGCCTGGTTTTGGCCATAGTTAAGTCAGCATTCGTCAGTGGGACACCGGACACCCCTTAGGGGGGTGTCCCGGTTGTCCCGCTCCCGAATTATGCTTGCTGTTCATCATAAGCGTGGAGCAGGCCTATTTTTCCTGAGCCAAAGACAAAACGCCCATGGCTGCAAACGTCTTTAATTGCCCTTTGGTAACGGCGGCGGGCAGTATCTTGTGATACGTCCTCATTTTCTGGTAGCCCATAAAATGCCGCCCGAATGGGTTTCACATCAATCGCATCAATAACGGCAATCATTGTGCCGTTCACCTCGATTTGCTGGGGCTCTTGAGCCAAGCGCGAAGGCGCACAAAGCTTGTTGTAGATGATTGTTTCCAAGCGCCTAACGAACTCGCTTTTTGGCTTGTTAGCCTCTTGGTAATTTGTCTGCTCAACGATGCAGCTCGTGATCTCAGTGAATTTATTTGTACCAATTGTGACTGGAACTAGTTTGAAACCCAGCGGTGGACCCATTTCCATATCTCGTTGCTTGGTTACTCTCAGCCGACCAGTTCCAGTGCCTGCAGTCATTTTGCATTCGATTTCTGTGTCGAGGGCCGCCCGCAAAGAACTGTGACCTCTTGCGCCTCGCTCCTGGTTCTTGCCCATGTGGTGCACTAGCATGACATGGGCGCCCGTTGCCTTGATGAGATGATTGGCTGCTTTAACGATCGCCAGCATGGTTGGCGCGGTATTTTCATCTCCACCGCCACCAACAACTGCCGCGAGTGTGTCCACGATGATCAGCTTTGCATCCCCGATAGCCTCGGCTAGCGCTTCAACATCATCCAAACCAGATGCAAGATCGAAGCTGTCGCCAATGAGGTCGACTGCTGGCGGCTCATCCAGCTTGGTGATTTGATCTCGAAAGTGCCGCCTTATAGCCGCGCGACGCTTGCGAATGTTTGTTACACCCTCAGCCGCCAGATAAACCACCCGGCCTCTCGCCGTGTTCATGCCGTAGAATGGTGTCCCTGTGCCGACAGCGAAAGCCAGGGCCATCGCTTGAAATGTCTTGCCGCTGTTAGATGGACCATA
Organism: SAR116 cluster bacterium AG-355-O21; assembly: GCA_003280605.1. GTDB lineage: Bacteria > Pseudomonadota > Alphaproteobacteria > Thalassobaculales > Thalassobaculaceae > TMED26. Next base: position 4,396 of record QCEM01000073.1, read on the forward strand.
TAGCACCGAGAGTGCTGCAGGAGATAGCAACCCATCGACGAGGTAAGAGTCGTCGCCTGGGAAGTCGTTGCTGTCCCAAGGCTCTATTATAAACTCTCTTCGAGAGAGCCGCCGCTTTAATGGTTGGTCGTCATTCGCAGCAAGCCCGAGCGCCTCCGTCAGCTTAGGGCGAGATGAATTGATCTTGCTTTTTAGCTCATCCCATCCGTGATCTTGGTCGAGTGTCCTGCCATCACGACCTTTGGCTCTGCTTTCGAAGCGCGCCCACGCTGTTTCCATCCATAGCTGATTATCGTCAAGCGAGCCACTTTGCTCGTAAACCCTGTGACCAGCCCACCAAACTGCATCAGCCATAACTTTCTCACGGCCATCGATCGCGCGAAAAAGCGTTGGCCGCACATGATTATCATTAGCTATGGCAGACTTCGTGCTGGAGCCTCGTTTAAGAATGGTCTCCAGAAGAGAACTTGGCATTGATGACGCTATTGGGCAGTCGAGGGGTGAGTCGCCTATCCACTCATAAGGGCCGGCTGCGTTGGATGATGGCGGGACGAGCACATAGCCACCGCTGCTTTTGATATCGACTGATGGTGTCAGTGGGCCTGACGGTATTCCCGCTGGGCATCTGAACCAAAAGTGGAGACCGCCTCTGCCAGTCCGACAAATTGGAACGCCTTGTTTCGATAAGCCGTGATCTAAAAATAGCTGCCCTAAGCTCTCTGAGCCACCTTCCTTATAAATATCTCCATCAATAACCCCAAAGCCATTCGATCCCGGGATCACCGCGATGTTATCGGTCGGGTTTTTGTTCCACCATTCCTCTACTTGCTTGACTGTCCAAGGGTTGGTCTGGCAATCACTCCATTTTATTTTAGGTATTTTGTCTGACCCAACGGGAATGACACTAAAGCCAGCGGAAGCCCATGCCACTGCAGTATCCAGTAATTTGCTCATGATGATTTCTCCGTCAAAGTGGGTTTGGCTGAGACAGCTGCTTCGATTGCGTCCTGAATTGCGGGCTGAAGAGCTTCTAATTCGTCCGCAAAGCTCGCTACGTGCTCGACGCGTGTGCGATCCAGGAACATGCCGAGATGTTTGCCGAGAAGCTCTAGTGCCCTGATGCGAGAGGCTGATGTGTCAGCTCCCCTCGCAAGGGTAATGAGGTTACTGATAACCCAGTCCTCGGATAGGGAATGCCGTTGAGCAATTTCCATGCGGTGGTGTTCCACAATGGCTTGGACTGCTGGGTTATTATCATTGTGATAAGCGCTCATTCGTGCCGATGCTGATGCATAACCAGCCATCTTTGCTGCCCGAGTATGCGAATGGGTACCAAGGGCAACAATCTCCGCATAACGCCGCTGACGATCAGTCACCGAATAGGTTTGGCTTATGGCTTCATAGTTGTCATTTGCTGGATGCATCGTGAGCATTCCTTCCAAAACGATATGGCCAGAGATTGCAGGACCGGTGTGGGCATAGAGCGACCTCAGCTGGGCTAAACCCCGAGCAATCAATGCAGTGACGGCGGATTGCCGCTGAACGTGAATTGCCTTTTGGAAAGCGCTTGAGCTCCGCTAACATCCTCTTTATTGCGGCTGCATAACTTTCCTTAGCGATATCGGCTGAGATCGGCGGATTATCGGGGGATCTGCCAATGCGCTTAGATACGCGGGTCATTGGCTACCTCCTGACAGACCCTCTTGTGAAGTGTCGATTAAGCGGGGATCAGAGGGGAAGGCGGGAACCATCCGAGGTAGATCCGCTAAAAATGAACTTGGGGTCGTGATGATGAGGGTGCGGCTACCGCACTTAACAGCTTCGATTAGGCCTGCATTTAGCAGCTCATAAACCTTCGACTTGCCGAGGCCAGTCGCTTTGCAAAATTCATGGACCGTAAAGCCCTGCTTTGCGATATCCATTGGGTATCTCCAAACAAATACACGCTGACAATCAGGCGCGTTTCTGAACTGAGACTACCTTGAGAAATGTTTAAGTATTAAAAGTGATCCACATTCAAGACTTATAATGAATCTCAAATAACGCCATGTTTTCTCCATATCCTCTCAACCTGCCTTGAACTAATAGGCAGTGAGTATTTGCGTAAAATATAGCGTTCTCCAAGTTCACAAATTTGTATACGTGTCAGAAATTTTCTGAAATGTAGATGTCTACTTAACGGTAAACGGTATGATTCATCTATATCTGTTTCTTCCTGGTTTTTTTTATATATGTCTGGATTAAAGATTAGGCGGATTTGTTCCATTGCAGCTAACCCATCCTCAAACCCAAAGTTTTTCTCTGCATAAATTAACTTTTGTGAAAATTTTTCATCAATTTGGTCCAGTTTGCCGGCAGCTCTAAGAAGTGGTCGATCAGAAATTTCAACCCGCTTGATCAGTTCATAGCTTTTGGCCAGCTCGGAACTTCTTTCTAAAGCTCTTTTGCGATTTTCCACTTTTTGCGATTTCGCTTCCATGCCCAGGCTTTAACTCTGTGCAGGTAAAGCCAAAGCTCAAATTCCTGATCACGTGTTAGCTTCGGCTTTCGCCCGGCACCTTCTCTTTTGCCACCATGGCCGTTCAATTGGCGCACCCACAAAATGCTGCCCAAGCAGCCATCAGTTCACGGCGTCTATCCAGCAGGTCGCTGCGGGCATAGGCACGCTCAACTTTATTGCCAATTTGATGCGCAAGGGCTGCCTCAGCGACTTCCCTCGGGAAGCTGGTTTGTTCAGCACACCAATCTCTGAACGTTGAGCGAAAGCCGTGGGTCGTAACGTCGAGTTCAAGCCGTCGGTAGAGCATGGTGATCGCCATGTCGCTGATTGGTCGGCCTGGCTTGCTACCAGGGAAGACTAAATCTGAGTGGTTAGACTTGTGGCTAACCATCACTTGCAAGATTGTAACAGCGCGATCTGAAAGTGGAATCCTGTGCTCACGAGCGGCTTTCATCCGCTCCGCTGGGATGACCCAAAGACATTTGTGCAAGTCCATTTCTGCCCAAACCGCCCCACGAACTTCTCCGAGGCGTGCCGCTGTCAAGATCACAAACTCCAGCGCCAACTGGATAGTGATTGAAGAGGATTGAGAAGCACTCATCGCAGCTAGAAAAGACGGCACTTCGGCGTACGGCATTGCACGATGATGCTCAACGGCTTTCGTCTGCCGCGGGAGGGCGAGAGATCGGGTGCGTAAATCTAACACCGTATCTCTATAACCGTTTGCCCTTGCCCAATCCAAAACTGCGCTGACCCGTTGGCGAAGTCTGCGCGCTGTTTCCGGCTTATCTAGCCAAATGG
>QCEM01000074.1 GCA_003280605.1 SAR116 cluster bacterium AG-355-O21
CGCCCAACACGGCGCCTCGCCAATCCCCCAGTCAAAACCAACAGCGCAACAGACAGCTTGACGCTGATGGTTGAGATTAAGAATAGGCGGGCAAGTCTAAGAGGTTGCTGCATGTCTGTATCAGCCATCGACGTTGCCAAAGACCGATCAGGTGGCTTTTCAAGCGCGCTTTTTAGACTAAGGCAAATAGGTCATAAAAATTCCGCCACAACCGGCACTGAAAATGTCCACGCGTGATATTCATTCCTGAGACATCATCGTGATCGCATCAAGATTGAAGCGATGATTTGGTGAACGTCTGAAAACGAAATTGCTAAAAGCCGGATGCGATCAAAAACTACCTATTTGGATTTATCGCCGTAATGTAATTTTCATATTGCTAACGAATACGGCGTCTATTTTACCCTTTTTCAGTATCTCAATTGCATCATCCGGTCTTTCAACTATTGGCTCACCGCGGCCATTGAATGAGGTGTTAAGAAGCACCGGAATATCGTGCTGGCGATCAAACTCCTCTAATAAAGCCCGCATAGATGTATTGGATTTATTGACTGTCTGAACGCGGGCGCTTTTATCCACATGTGTCACTGCCGGTATTCGCGTGCTTTTTACATTATAATTGAAAAGCATATGTGGTGAGTCAGGTGGTCCGCCGTCAAAATAATCAGATAGGTTTTCCTTTAAACAAGCTGGTGCAAACGGCCGCCAGTGTTCCCGGTCCTTAATCTGATTAACGCGCCGCCAATTATCGGCCTTCCTAGGGTCTGCCAAAATCGAGCGATTTCCAAGCGCCCGGGGGCCGACCTCAGAGCGGCCCGTCATAACAGCCACGACCTTATCATCCGCTATTTCTTTACAGACGTCCGAGGCAAAATTTGCGCAGTCTGAGATTTCCAACACAGACTTATTTTTTAAAACTGTTTCCTTAATTTCAGCAGCACCAAACTGCCGGCCATTGAGCGCAATATTTTCTGACAAATCAGGCTGAGGTGATCGCGGTTTTTGAAGGACTTGATGATAGCCATACATCGCCGCACCAATCGACAAGCCACCGTCATCGCACGATGGCGGAATGAAAATATTCTCAAATTGCATCTCATTAAATATGCGTGTATTCGCCGGACAATTTAAAGCGGCACCGCCAGTCATACATAAATTGCGCGCCTGCCCGCCAAAGCTATGGGCGACCTTTTCAAGGGCCCGCAGCGCGTATAGCGAGTTTTCTTCAAAAAATTTCTGAGCCGTTGCGGCGATTGCTTTTCCAAAATCGGAAAACGGATCTTGTGCAAAATTCAGCCCATTTGCCTCGGCTTTGAGCAATATATTTTTAATTAAATTCATTTGGCTGTGCCAATGAATTCGCTTTGTCGGTTTGTCACCAAAGCCGATCGATGAAACTTTATTCAGAAACGCGGTTATCTCCGGTTCCGTAAGCGCTGCCGACGTGACGATGTTTCGTGCGCTCCAGGCGTCACCGACAAATTTCTGATCAAACATATCGGGCGTGCCGTAAGCGGCCAAACCCATCAACTTGCCAGGACCACTGAAGGTACTAAACCCGACAAGATTAGCTAACCTAGAATAAACCAGTCCGGCATTCGTGGGCGCCGTCCAGATGGGTGTTAGATCATTGCCTTCACCCCAAAAAAACTAACCCCTTTATATCCGTCATGGGTGAGGGTGTCGCCATTGTCATGACTAAACACAAAAGAACTGTCAAAGGGCGACTGATAAAAAGCGGCGGCGGCATGTGATAATTGATGTTTAACGGCAATGCCAGGATATGTGTTTCCGAGGAATTTAACCTTGATCGGTTGAATTTGTGCGTTTTTGACCGCTTTTTGATTCAAAGTGGCCATTATTTGGCGCTTCGTCATTTCCGAAAATTGCGCTAAAGATTTCTCGCCGACCCATTCATCTGGGAAATAAGCATCCTCGCAATTATAGACAAAATCATGTTTTTTTTCGTCGTTTTGTCTCCGAAGTTCATTCGTCTTCATGAGAAGGTCGAAGGATTTTTTACAAAAAAGATTGTTGCCTAAAAGCTCAGCGGTATCCCAGTCATAGTTGAAGTTGAGACGATCCAGATTGGTCGTGTGATAGGCACTGGACTGAGTCGTTGTAATACAAAATAAATCAATATCGTCGGAACTTATGCCTGTGTGTTCCAGAGCGGTCCGGATAAGCTCCGGCGCCATCGCCGCAACGTGGCGATGCCTTTGAAAACGCTCGCGCTCGAAATGGCAAACCAAACGGCCGTTGTCGATTATAGAAACAGCGGCATCGTGGCCACATGAGATACCAACCACAGCCATATTCAAGTCTCAGCATTTTGTGAACAGCCTTTAAGATTATCGGTCTAATCGGTTTTTTTCAAGCGAGCAAGGTCAGAAAGTTAACAGGCCGTCATTGTCATTGCTGGCCGCAACCCCAAGGGCGAAATCGTCTGTGTCGGCGCTCGCCAGCTTTGATGCGCCGGCGGCTGCAGGTCAACCGGCGGCGGCGGTATCAAGATGGCATTCGGCCATATGCGCACCATTGATCTGCGGCTGTGGTGCCTGTTCTCGGCAGATATCCATGCAGGCCGCACACCGCGGATGAAAGCTGCAGCCCGATGGCGGGTCGATGGGATTGGGAAACACCGTGCCAAGCTGTGTGTCCGGCACCCCTAAGTGTGGGTCGGGGGTCAGCACCGAGCTCAGCAAAGCCTTGGTATAAGGATGGCTTGGCGCACGGAACAGCGTTGCCGCATCCGCCTCCTCGACAATTCGGCCAAGATACATTACCGCCACCCGGTCGGCCATATGCTCAACCACCGCCAGATTATGGCTGATCATCAGATAGGTTAGGCCCAGCTCTTGGCGAAGGTCTTGCAGCAGGTTAAGAATTTGTGACTGCACCGACACGTCCAAGGCCGAGGTCGGCTCATCACAAATGATCACCTCCGGGCGCATGATCAAGGCGCGGGCGATGGCTACCCGTTGGCGCTGGCCACCGGACAACTGCGAAGGAAAGCTTTGTGCCACCCGTCGCGGCAACCCAACCAGATCAAGCATTTCATATACCTTGCGGTCCCAGTCCGCCGGCGCCCCCACACGGTGCACCCGCAGGGGCAGTGAAATTATGGATTTGATCGATTTGGTGGCATTCAGCGATGAATACGGATCTTGGAAAATTGGCTGAATACGGCGGGCGATATGGCGTTGCGAAAAGCTATCGGCGCTGCTTCCGCTATAGAGGACATTGCCGGATGTCGGTTTTTGCAGGCCCAACAGAATATTCGCCAAGGTTGATTTACCGCAACCTGACTCGCCAACCAGCCCAACAACTTTGCCTTTTGGAATTTTCAGCGACACACCATTGACCGCATGCAGCGCCTTGGTGCCCTTCATGAACCCCTGGTTCACCCGAAACACGCAGGATACGTCGACAACTTCTAATGCAGCTTCTTCTTTCACGTTACGCTCCCTCGGACCGGGTTGCCGCGTCAGGGGAGAGACGACAGGTGAAGGCGTGCCCATTCGCCAGTTGGGTTGCCGAATTTGGCAGGGTTTCGCAGACGTCGGTCGCATGCTCGCAGCGGTTACGGAACATGCAACCTTGCAGCTCGCCGACCATGTTGGGGACAATCCCCGGCACCGTTCCAAGCGGTTGTCCGGGGGCGGTCTTGCCGGGCACCGGAATACAGCGCAGCAAACCACTGGTATAAGGGTGCAACGGGGTGTCAAAGACCGCTTCACAGGGGCCTTCTTCAACGGTCAGCCCGGCATACATCACCTGCACTTTATCGGCCACCCGGGCGACGATACCCAGGTCATGGGTGATCAAAATCATGGCCATATCAAAATCCGCCTGCAGCTCCGCCAAGAGATGCAGAATTTGCGCTTGAATGGTCACGTCAAGCGCTGTTGTCGGCTCGTCGGCGATGATTAAATCAGGGCCGCACATGAGCGCCATGGCAATCATCACCCGTTGCCGCAATCCGCCGGATAATTGATGGGGATATTGCCCCAACCTGCTTTCAGCGGATGAAATGCCGACTTTTCCTAGCAAAAAGATCGCCCGCTCACGAGCTTCGGCACGATTTGACGAGATGTGCCGAAGGTAAACTTCTTCCAGCTGGTTGCTGATTGTGTACGACGGATTAAGCGAGGTCATCGGCTCTTGGAAAATCATCGCCATTTTGACACCGCGCAGGCGCGCCATTTCCCGTTCTTTGAGATTCTGAATATCTTGATCCAAGAAATTTATCCGGTCGGCGGAACGTTGTGCATTTTTCGGCAAAAGCCCCATCAACGCCAGTGACGTTAACGACTTTCCACAGCCAGATTCGCCGACGATACACAGGGTTTCGCCGCGGGCAACGCTGAATGAAATGCCGCGCACCGGATGCAACATGCCGGCCGATACGGGGATATCGACCTTGAGGTTTTGAACATCTAAGACGATATCTTTTTCGGCGCTCATCGCTCACGCTCCAAGGTGACGTCACGAAGACCGTCGCCAAACAGGTTAATTGCCAACACCAGCAGGAAAAGCCCCATCCCCGGCAACGCTAAAAGCCAGGGCGAAAAGAACATATACTCGCGCCCTTCGTTCAACATCAGCCCCCAACTTGGGGTCGGTGCCTGTACCCCGAAGCCGAGGAAGGAGAGTGCGGCCTCAAGCAAAATGGCGTTCGCCATTTCGACCGTTGCCACCACCGTCAGCGATGAGAGAACGTTGGGAAAAATTTCCCGGATGATGATGTGCGGTGTCGAGCAACCAATCGCCCGGGCCGCCTTCACATAGTCCAGGTCGCGCGCCTGCATGGTGATGCTGCGCATGACCACGGCAAAGCGGTCCCATAGGAAAAGCCCAAGCACCAAGATGACCACATGCAATGATGCGCCAAAGGCCACAACGGCCGCCATCGCTACCAAAAATACCGGCATCGCCAGCCGGGTATTGATGATGAAATTCACCATCATATCGACCCGGCCACCGAAATATCCGGCGGTAACACCTAAGGCGGTGCCGATCACACCGGAAATTAAAATCGTTGAAAAGCCGATCAAAAGTGAGATCTGGGCACCATAAATCAGCCGCGATAGGTAATCACGGCCAATTTTATCGGTGCCGAGCATGAACTCGGCATCGGTTTTCTTGTCATGCCAAAACGGGTTGATCAACCGCTTCGACAGATCAAGTTCATAGGGATCATGAGGTGCCAGCAACGGTGCCACTAGCGCGCATACGAGGATCACAATCAAGATCGCCGCGCCGATCATAAAGCTATGGTTCTTGAAAATGCGCCGCCGCAGCTTCGACATTGGTGATGGTTCAAGAATTTCTTCGGCGGTTTGCTGACCGCGTAACGGGGAGAGTGACATATCAATCATCGGACCGAGATCCTAGGGTCAAGGTAAGCGTTCAGAAGGTCTGCCAATAGGGTCAAGACCACGTAGAAGGAGGCGAAAATCAAAACAATCGCTTGCACCACAGGCAGGTCGGAGCGCAGCAGCGCATCATATGAAAGCCAGCCGATACCTTTGAGATTGAAAATCGTTTCGATGACGATGGAACCGCCAAGCATGAAGCCGAACCACACCGCCGCCAGGGCAACCACCGGAATGATGGCATTTCGAAGGGCGTGCTTAAATAACACCACAGTCGGTGATAAGCCTTTCGCCCGCGCCGTGCGGATATAGTCGGAGCCGAGCACCTCGATCATGCCGGCACGAGTCAGCCGCATCAGTGCAGGTGTCGCGTAATATCCAAGGGCAATGGTCGGCATCACAAAATGCGCCCAGGTGGTGTTGCCTGAAATCGGCAACCAGCGCCACCACACGCCAAAGACTATGATCATCATCAAGGCAAACCAAAATGTCGGCAGTGCTTGGCCAAACACGGCAATCAGCAGGGCGAAGCGATCAATGAAAGAGTTGGGTCGCATGGCCGCCAGCGTCCCCAGCGGGATGGAGATCACCAGGGCAAATAAAATCGCTAAAAAGCCCAGGGTCATGGTGGTCCCAATGCGGCCGGAAATCATCTCCACCACAGGTGCTTTATAATGAAAGCTATCACCGAAATCCCATTGCAAAGCGCGGCCTAACCAATTGCCGTATTGCTCGACAATCGGGCGATCAAAACCATACAATTTACGCACGGCTTCGATATCTTCGTCGGAGGCCTGCTCACCGGCAATGGTCAGCGCCGGGTCGGCCGATAAATGTGACAATGAGAAGGTCAGACCGGAGACCACCAGCAGGATCAAAAAAGCCACAAAAATTCGTTTCAGTGCATAGGCAATCATTAACACTAAATCCCTAAGGGTGTCATTAGGGCGGGAAATTCCCCGCCCTAATCCGGTGTATTATCAGGTCAATAAACCGATCGATTATTTCCAGCCATACTGCCAGAAGCGCGGAATTTCATCCTGATAAGGGATAAATTTCAGCTCCTCGCGGTAACCGTAGTTACGCACGTGGTTGAACATCGGCAGCCAATAAACCTGACCGGTGATCTTTTCGATCGCTTTGGCATAATTGGCTTTCCGAACGGCGACATCGCTATTGGTGTCACCGGCTTCCAGCCATGCTGCGACCTCATCATCAAGGGCAAAATCATCGGGGCCCTTTTTGAAGAAATGCGAGGTAATGGCTGACATGTCGTTCATCGAGTATGAGCCCCAGTCCATTAAGAACATCGGCGTCGTGCCTTCTTTCCGCTGCTTATCCCGAAGGGCGAAATAAGGCATTTTGGTCAGCTTCGCATTGATCCCGACTTTCGCCAGGTTACCCATCACGGCTTCGGCCCAATCGGCGGGACGGAAGGTGTAAAATTCAATGTCGAAACCGTTTGGATAGCCAGCTTCCTTCAGCAGGGCTTTGGCTTTCGCAGGATCGAAATCATATTTCACTGCAGCGTTCACATCGCACCCGAATTGTGTTGGGAAGCATGGTGTGTGAATGACGCCGGCATCGCCGCGGATGAGGTTTTTGACCAAGCCGGCGCGGTCAATGGCATGTGCCATTGCTTGCCGAACTTTCAGCTTGGTGACCGGCTCATGATTGCCACGACCGGCCGCATCAAAACCAATGTAACCTGTCCGCATGGTTCCTGCTTGCAGCGCGGTAAAGCCTGGAACGCCGCCAATTTGGTCAACGTGGTCGGCGGAAATATCGGCTGTGATGTCGATGCCACCGGCAAGCAGTTCCGCGATTTGCGTTTGCACGTCGGCAATTTCACGGACAATGATTTTGCTTGCTTGAGCTTCCCCTTTTGGTGAACCCCAGGTGTAGTCGGTGTTTTTCGCAAAGACATATTCTTCGGCGGTCTTAATGGAGATCACCTTCATGGGGCCGGTGCCGACAGGTGCTTTGTGCATCCCGGCAGGGCCAACCTTCGCGTAATATTCGTTTGGATAGATGGTGATCGGGCCTGAAAGGAATTCAAAGGCTTGTGGGAATGGCCGTTTCATTTCCACATCGACCGTGAATGGGCCGACCTTGCGTGCTTCTTTGATCCAGTTCACGTTGCGCTGAACTTTAACGCCGTTATCCGGATTGGAAATCCAATTCAACGTGTACACCACATCTTCGGCATCAAAGGCTTCGCCGTTATGGAACTTAACGCCTTCGCGCAGCTCAAAACGCCAGACCGTATCTGACA
>QCEM01000075.1 GCA_003280605.1 SAR116 cluster bacterium AG-355-O21
GGTGATCCACCGCACGACTTTGTAGAAGACCTGTTGCACGTCGGCGGCTTCAGCATTGTTTATGGCGGCTCGAACGTGGGCAAAACCTTTTGGTGCTTGGCACTTGCGCAGGCCATTGCAAGCGGGGAGCAATTTTTAGAGCAAAAAGACTGTGACCAAGGGTCGGTTTTGTACATCGCAGCTGAAGGCGGCGGATCAATCTGGACCAGAATGAAAGCCATGATCCTAGACGGTCAAAGCACAGACAATCTCTATATTTTAGCTGCGCCGATTGATCTTTTTGACGTGAATGCAGACACCGCGCCGCTGTCAAAAGAGATTGTGGCACTAACCGAACAAATTACCGCGCCGTTGTCGTTGATCGTTTTCGACACGATGCAGAAAATCGCGCCTGGCTTAAATGAAAATGACAGCGGCGACACTGGCGTTTTAATGTCAAACTTAGACCGAATTCGGGATGCCATGCCCAACCCTGTTGCCCGTATGCTTGTGCATCACACGGGCAAAGACGCCACCAAAGGCATGCGCGGATCAACCGCCCTGTTTGCAGCTGCCGACACTGTTGTGGAATTGAAAAAGGTTGGTGACGGGTACGGCGTGGCCACAGCAACCAAGCAACGCGATCTCGATGCCAGCGCCTTTACGGATGTTGGCTATCGTCTCGAAACGATCCATTTGGGCGTCAATAAGCGCGGCAAGCCGTTTGGGTCATGTGTGGTGCGTCCATGTGAGATGGGCCAAAGCGATGCCACGCCGAAGCTGACCGAAAACGAAACCATTTTATACGACGTTTTGAACAACATTTTCAGCAACCCAAATCGCCCTCCCGTGCCGCAAAGTTGGAGCAAATCTGGGGGCCGAATTAGCGTGCAAAATAGTGTTCACAAAACAGAGGCATTTCAGTGGTGGCGAACAGACGCGAACACAAATCCGAACACAAAAGACGCCGAACGGATGGCCTTTAGTCGGGCCATAAAGTGATTAAGAAACAAGGGCTTAGTGATTTTTCACGATGATTTTTTAGGACAGGCGAACAGCCGCGAACACAAAACGAACACTTTTTGACCATACCGAACGAACGCGAACACATATCTATATAATAGATATGTGTTCGCTTGCGATGGTGACGGAGAATTTGATGCCAAAGAGGCAGAATAAAGCACCACCTAAAAAGGCTAATGCAGGCTGGACATATTCGCCACGGCGCGACTTGGAAAAGACGCACGATTTATATCAAGCCGAAGTGCACAGCGTTAATGAAGCGATCAATGCCGTTGATCGCAAATGGGGGCGTGGACGATTGCCGTTGGTTGTTTCGTACGAAACACGCGAACGGTTCTGCTTACAGTTTGAACTTTACCGCGATGCTTGCTGGTCCGGCTCGATGGAAGACGTGGCGAAGCAGTCGGCAGGCATGCGGCGGGCGATGGAGTTCATGGACAACGAGGCGACGGCAGCGGGCGTTGAGGTGATGCCGACGCGGTGCGTGGATGGCATCAAAGCGAACGGGCAGCGTTTGGTGATCGTCCAAGACGGCGAGACGGTGCTTTATGATGAGGATGCGGAGGTGTGGACGGCAGACGCGGTGGTGTCGCTTATTGAGAAGCATAGGCCAGATTTAGCGTTGAAAGTTTTGGAGACATTCAAAGGGGCTAAAATTGAAGACTACAGACAAACAGAAGATTATGACGACGCGCCCCTCCTCGGCGTCTGAAGTCGCTGACCTGCTGAGCGAAGCGGCCTGGGTAGCAAAGCGTCTGCCTGCGCATGGGGCGTGGCCAGCTGGCTTGAAATGCGCTTGGCCGGATGTTTTGCATGATAAATGGACGGCATATGGTTGGGATGCCCTAGAAGCGCGTTTAGAGCGTCCTACAGCGGCGCAAATAGATTTGTTGGACACTGCCACCGAATTGATGCTGAAAGCCCCACAGGAGCGCCGCAGGCTGTTGTGGGACGTTGCGTCTGGTATGAGCTGGCGAAAAGTAGCGCGGCGTCACGGGGTACACCCGGACACCGCAAAGAGAAGATGGACTGAAACGGTCTTGCGGTTGGTTGGTTAATCCATCCGATAAAAAAAGGTGTCACCGGCAACTGTAGTGCGGTGATAGTCAAAGCGCAAATCGCGCCCGATGGCTTCATAATCAATATAGTGAATGAGGTGGTCGGGGATTTCACCATAATATCCTTCATCAACGAATTGCTCGGCCAGGTCTTTGTAGTCCCGCGCCTCATAAATCTCGACGTCTCGCCGATGCGGGTCATCGTCAAGCGAAAGGCTGCTATCATGGCCCATGGCAATGATGGCAATAGTCTTTTCATAATCGTGCCAATCGTCTACGACTTCCAAAAATTTTGCAAAGTTGCACTGATCCAGCTTAACGGCTTGTGCCAGCTCACTTTCCAACCGGCTGCCGTCGATGAAGTCGATCATAAATTCCTCGACCGGCTGGCCGTAACGGTTGGTTAAGGTGGCAACGCGGCTTTCGTATTCTTCCAGCGTGCTGAAATAGAAAAACGGCGCATCCATATCATAGGGCGTGGCGCACAGTAGGACTTGATCGGTTGGCTTGGTTGCTAGTGCGGTCATTGTCTAATTCTCCTTGTTTGTTTGGTACGAAACAAACCCCGCCCACAACGGGCGGGGCGTTGTGGTGATCATTCGGGTTGCATTGCTGCAAGCGGGTGCGGTTCTTCTGCTGTGCCGTGGCAGGCAAGCCCCAAGCCTTCTTTTCCCCAAGCCTTAGCGTCGCAATCGGGGCAGACATATTTCACCTTATTGGCGGCGGGTCGTCTCCTCCTGGTGGCGGTGCGAGCGATGCCTTGCCAATCGAGCTTGATGCTTTGTGGCATAGCGTCAAAAGCCGCGGCATAGGGGCCATGGTCAATGATGTAATGGGTCACTTTTTGACCCGTGCGCTTGCCGCCCTCTTTACCCGTGGATGAAGGCATAAGGCCAATGGCTTCCATTTTATCGGCCCACGTTTTGTTATGGTATCCGTTACGGCTCAGGGTTTCCGGGGCCATGGTGAATTGCCAATGATGGGCCATTTCGTGAACTAATGTTGCCAGCACTAGTCGCAGACCGCGTGCAAATTCATCAGCATTGACGTTGATTTCTGAAGCCTTGACGCCCGTTTCAGCGTGCTCAAACCGCTCAGCTGCGTGATAGCCGTAAACGTTGCGCTTGGTGGCGTTGATTGACAGCATGGCTGGGGCCAGTGCGCCGTCAAACAGGGCTTTGTTGAAATGGTCAAAGGCGGCTTGCAAATGTTTATAGGTATCGACCGGCAGGCCAGCGGCGGCTTCGCTATTTTTCGTTTTGCGTGGCATGTTGTTTGCTCCTCAAAAAACGTTTTGCATTACGTTTTTATATGTGAGGTGGATCATACTATCAACAAAAAAACGATACGCCTTGCATTTTTTTATGAGGCGAGGCACATTGCCAGGATGGAAAAAAACGAATTAGCTTTGCGCTTGAAGCGCTTGGGCATGACACAGGCTGATTTTGCTAAGCGCTGTGGCGTGACGTTGCGCACCGCGCAACATGGAATATATGCGGGCCTTTGGCAGTACGTTGCGCTTATTGAATTGCTGGAAATGCTAACATTTGAGCAACGGCGCGAATGGCTGGATAAGTCTATTTAAACGTATTTAATCCAGAACTAACCAATGTTGGATTTTTTGAGTGTTCATTTCGCCCAGAAATGCGCGTAAAAATTAATAATCTAACGACGTTTTGTTTACTCCCTAAAGTTCCAACTAAGCCCGCCCATCGCGGGCATTTTTTTTGAGCAAAATGGTAGCTGACGTAAAAGCCGACTGGACCCTAATTCGCGCACAGTTTTGCGCAGGCGTGCCGGTGGCTCGCATAGCCGAGGAGTTTGGCGTTAGCCGCCAGGCGGTTTACAAACGGGTCAAGCGTTACGGCTGGAAGCTGGGCGACAAATTCGACGTTAAAAACCCGCCGCAAGACGTTCCGGTACCGGCGGTGAATAGTACGATACAAAGCCACCTGGTCGGCTCTAAGGGTTTGGCAACGCCAGAAATGATGCAAAGCATTGTTGACGCGGTTGGACGCGGTTTAAGTGTTAGCGGCGCTGCAAAGCTTGCAAACATAAATCCTGCTACTGTTTATTCGTGGCGCGATAAAAACCCGTCATTTGCCATGGCGCTGGAAAAAGCGAACCAAGCGTTAATTGACGAGCAAATCGGCTCGCTCCGCAGCGCGTCAAAAACTTGCGACTGGCGGGCCGGTAAAGCGTTGCTGGATGTATTCGATCCTCGCTTCTCACAGCGCAGCAGCGCCCGCGCCCCGGCAGTCACGGTTAACATTAGCGCCGGGCGTGACGACGCGGTAACCGTTGAAAACCCGACGATTTTGGACATGACACCCATGTCATCAGGCTTGGCACCTGATAGGGACGTTGATATTTAACGACTTTTTGCACTTGGTCACCAGAATTGCGCGGTGGTGTAGCCTCCCGTCGCGCATTTTGTGCGGGATCGAGGCCATGGCCCAACCCCCCAGGCCCGGTCCCGCGCACACACGTATGCGTATATACTGCGCCCGCCCGCATGGTTGACAAAAGTTGACACTTTTTTCAAAAATCAAAAATTCATGGTTTACAAGTTTACAAAGTGACAACCCCTAACGTCATTGACCTCAGCGACAAGTACGACGCCCAGCCGCGCCAACTGTTGCTACACAACACAAATGCAAGGCAGATTTTGTTCGGCGGCGCTGCGGGCGGCGGAAACTCTTAACCTACAACAAGCCGTAATTTTGATGCGGGATCAGACAGCAAGCCAGCTGTCATGGCGTCGCCGTATTCCTGTTGATCGCGTGTATCAATCAAGTGTCCATAGCGATTAACAGTCGTTTGAATATCGGCGTGGCCCATCATCTTCTGGATGCGCTTCAAATCCCAATTCTGTGAGATCATCACGCTTGCTGCATAGTGGCGCAGCACATGCACGCGCCCCGGCCAGTAGACGCCTGCTTTTTTGACTGCCATTTCTATGCCATACAACAGCACGTTATGGCTGATAGGTTGGCCGTGCTCGTCTGGAAATACGAGGCGTGAAGCGCCTGCAAGGGCTTTGTGTTGCCGCAAAAGGTCGGCCAGGTCTGTTGATATAGGGATTGTGCGCACGCCGTTAGCTGTTTTCGGCGCTCCAATGCTTTCATCTTTTTTGACGCTTTGTGTGATGCGTATTGTGCAAGCATTAAAATCAACGCCACGCCAAGTAAGAGCGCGTAGTTCACCGGCTCGGATGCCTGTCGCGGCCAGCACTAATATTATCAGCCGCCACTTACCCTCGGCGGCGTCTAAGGCACCGCGCACGCTTTCTGTCGGCGGTATCTCAATCTCATGCGGCGCAGGCTTCGCAACCTTTACGCCGTGCATGAAATCTTTTTTGATTAATTGCCGATCCGGGTCCATAGCCCATTTAACGAGTTCTTGCCACCCCACGCGGTATTTGTCTTTTGTAGAAAGCGCAAGTTCAAATTTATCTAAAAGGTTTTGACAGTCGATTGCTTTGATTGAACTGACTGGCTCATTGTGTAACGGGCGCAGACGGCCCATGTAATTTTGCAGGTTTTTATAATGCCCACCACTAAGGCGACCATTCTTGCAGTCAATTTCACGCGCTTCTAAAAACTGGCGTATGACATCGCGCAGCAAAACATTCGACTTGTGCGCCTCTTTCAAATCGCCTGATTGGATCGCTCTAAAAAGTTCAGTGCGAGCCAGTTTAATTTTTTTGTGATTGGTACTTTGGACCCGCTTGGGCTTGTCCATGTCGTCAGTTTGATAGTTAAAGTACCAAACGCGCTTTCCGCGCTTCTCATATTGAGAGATTTCATCAAATCGCATAATTAGCCTCGTTAAAAAAGGTCACCATATGGTCACCTGATTGTGCCTCAGCAAATGCCCTGATTTGAACCCCATGTATTCCAATGCATTCATATTTAATGCATAATTGGCCCACACCCCTAACAAACAAGGTCACCTGCTGTTTTGGCGACGCTTTGATGATCATTGCTAGTTAAGTCATTGATTTTGTTGGTTGCGGGGGTAGGATTTGAACCTACGACCTTCAGGTTTCTCACCTGCTTGAACGCGGTTTAATTGGCCCTATGCAGCCAATCGTTAAATCGAAAAAGCGGCGTCATCGATGACCAGTTGCACGCCTTCGCGGCCTTGCCAATCGTCCGGGCGCAAGTGACCGGCGATATGCATGGGCTGGCCGCCACTCGCCAATAGGGCTGGTCCAAGGGCGCCATCCATGGCCCGGAAGGCAATTGCTTTTAAGCGTCCGCCTTCCCGACCCGATAGAATACAGCGCACATGGTTTTGGCCGACCACATCAGCTTTCACCAGGCGGACTGCCGGGCAAGCAATCCGTGGCTCGGAATTCCCGACCCCAAACGGACCGGCCTGCATCATCGCCTGCCAAAGGTCCCGGCTCGCACCATGAGGGGTGATCACGGCATCGATGTTCAGCGTTGCCGTTAACGGCTGGTTCGCCATCTCGCTGCCGACCCTAGCCGCAAGGAAAGCCTGAAAATCGGCTAATTGCTCGCGCTGAAGCGAGAATCCCGCCGCCATCGCATGGCCGCCGCCATTGATCAGCAGACCTGCTTGCAAGGCGGCAATCACGGCCGGCCCAAGCGCCACTCCCGGAATCGATCGCCCGGAGCCTTTACCAACATCGCCCACAAAAGCGATCACACAGGCCGGACGGTCAAAGCGTTCGCGCAAGCGGGCGGCAACAATGCCAATGACACCTGGATGCCAATTATCGCCAGCAACAACAACCACCGGCCCAGTGGTATCTAGGGTTTCCGCTTGTGCAATCGCCTCGGCCAGAACAGCTGCTTCAATTTCGCGGCGATCACGGTTAAAGCCATCCAGTTGCACAGCCAATCGATGGGCTTCCTCAGGATCATTGCCGGCCAACAGCCGGGTTCCCAAATCCGCCTGGCCAACCCGGCCACCGGCGTTGACCCTTGGCCCTAAAATGAAGCCCAGATGATAGGTGTCAGGGCGACTATCGACGCCGGCGACATCTGCCAGTGCCGCAAGACCGGGATTACTGCGTTGGGCAATGATTTTTAAGCCCTGTTGCACGAACGCTCGGTTAAGGCCGATCAACGGCACCACGTCGGCCACCGTGCCAAGCGCAACCAAATCTAACCATTGCAATAAGTTCGGCTCTGTCCGGTTATTAAAATGACCGGCATTCCGCAAAGCCCGGTTTAGCGCGATCACCAGCAGATAGCTCACACCAACCGCCGCCAAGTAGCCATGGCCTTCAGTTTCATCCAAACGATTGGGATTGACCACGGCGCAGGCCGCCGGCAGTTCCGGTTCGGCAACATGATGGTCCAGAACAATGACATCAAGGCCAGCTGCATGTGCTGCGGCCAACGGCTCAAAGGCGGTAATCCCGCAGTCAACTGTCACCACCAGCGAGACACCGGC
>QCEM01000076.1 GCA_003280605.1 SAR116 cluster bacterium AG-355-O21
TTGTCTAAAAGTCGCTGATGATCTGAAAAACGGTGGGCGTGCAAATGAGACGCCCAAGTGGGGGTGGTTAATCGGCAATGGCTATTTTAGGAGATGGGCAGGCGTTTTAACGCCCGCCCAAAACGTGTTTTCAGAGCATGGGCATCAATGGCTTATAACTTCGCCGTCACCCGACCTGCCATCGTCACCAATGGATTGTACTTTTCAAAGAGCCCGAAAAACTCACCGATCCGGTCCCAGTTTTGACCCAATTCGACATGCTTGCCGAAGTGCTCGTCATCTTTATGAACCTCGTTAACGCAATATATGATCGCGCCGGTGGTACCTTTTGTCGGGTCCATCATGTCGTTTAATTCTGGTGCCTTTGAGACGTAATATTCCAAAGTGTGAAGCTTGCCCGCAGTTTCAGTGAGCGAATGTGTTTCCTGCATAAAAACGGCGTGTGAAGCGATTAAATCGTCCACTGCTTTTTCGTCGGTGTCTGGAACGCGCATCGTGAAGCCAAAGGTAGTATGACCTTTTCCAAAACTCATGGATTTTTCTCCTTTAAATAAAAATGCCTGGCAGAGTAGATAGATCGTTTACTGCGGCTGTCGATGTTCCGAGCTGGCTTCTAACCATCATCTCCCCTGATAGTAGAGCCGACAGCGCTGATAGCCCATCTCTCACTTGTAGATTTCCGTATTCGTCTGCGAGTGAGGGGTGGGTTTTCTGCTGTCATTTCGTATGCGAAACAGCATTCTCATTTCGTGTGCGAAACGAGCGGTAGAACCGTATTTTTTGAAGGGACTGCTCTACCGATTCTGCTGGTGCTACATATCGCAAAAAAACCGCATTTATTAGTGGTTTAGCATTTCAAAGCGATTGGCGATAAAAATGCGTAGAGCACATAAAATCAGGTAAAAATGGCTTCAAAGCGCTCTTCACACATTCTTCACACACGATTTATAATCAAATAAGTCATTGACATTGCTTATTGATTTGGTAGATAAGTCTCTTGATAAGGGAGAGGTCAAGAGTTCAAATCTCGGCGGCAGCACCAGCTTCTCTCAATAAAATCAGCACTTTACACGAAACGCTGCTGATATTTTTGTCCTCTTCTTCAATCTATGTGCGAAATATCGTCTTCACACATTCTTCACACACTTGCTCTTCACACAGTAAAATCGTAGAGTAGAAATATCATTGTGTGAAGGTTGTTTATCAATGTCATCAGCCGAGAAATGGGAACGAAACCAAACAGATATTAGCGGCGACGGTAGAGTTGTGATTTACCAGCGTCCTCGCCGAGATGGCACAATAAATCCGACTTGGCATATGCGTTTGCTGCTGCCCAATCAAAGCGGCTATTTCAGAGCAAGCACACGCTCCTCAAACAATGCTGATGCCTCTCGTATTGCACTCAATAAGTTTGACGAGTTTCAGGTTCGTGCGCTGTCTGGCAGTTCGGTCAGGCAAATCAGGTTCAGTCAGGCTTATGACGAATGGAAAAAAGCGTATCCGAACACCCAATCACGCAGCCGTCCGCTTGAATACATTCACACAGCCATCGGCGTGCTAGGAAAATATCCCTACACATATTTCGTTGAAGCGTGTGATGACCTACCGATTGAGAGTTTAGACGATAAGAGCGTTGGAGATTTCTACATCTGGCGCCGACAGAACTCGTTTAGAAACGGTAAACCCTTCATTCCTGCTGATGACACGCTTCGCAAAGAGATGAACCTCATTGGCTCGCTGCTGAACTACGCTCATCAACGAAAATATATCAAAGATGTTCCCTCACTTTCACCACCGAGTGTTGATGACAACCGACGACCAGCGTTCACAGCAGATGAGTGGAAAAAACTCTACACAGCAGCACGAAGTTGGGTGAAGCAAGCGAAGCATCCATCTGTTGAGCGAGACAGGTTCTACCTTCAACACTACATTCTCGTGCTGTGTAATAGCGGCATTCGTGTTGGCGAAGCACGAGAGTTGAGATGGGGTAACATCAGCACAATCAAAACCAGTTCAGGCAATCAAACCGTGCTCTCTGTGATTGGGAAGACGAAAGAGCGAGATGTTGTCTCAAATCCGAACACCCGTCGCTATCTTCAACGCATCTACGATTGGCGAAAAGCAGAGTTAGGAAGAGTGCCTGACGCTGCTGAATATGTGTTTTGTCATGCGAATGGTGATGCTGTTGGCTCTTATAAGAAGAGTTTCGCATCGCTGCTTGAGTTTGCTGGTTTGACATTCAACAGCAGAGGTCAAAAGCACACGCCATATAGCCTTCGCCATACATACGCCACCTTCAAGTTTGATGAAGTGAGCGTCTATTTCGTTGCGAAGAATATGGGAACATCGGTGGGAATGATTGAACGCTTCTATGGGCAGACAAGAACGAGAGAGCAAGCCGAAGCACTTGTCAAAAATGCCCCTCGCCCAACTGAAACCAAAGACAGCCAGAGCAAGTCGTATCCGTTTTGATAAAAAAAATGCGTGCTGATTTTCATCAACACGCAAGTTTGAGGCTTCACAGAACCAAGTAAGACCTTGGGAGGGATCTCACCCTCGCTGTCTAAGCCCTCGTGATGAAAGTTCTATGGCTGGAGTGTGGTATATTCGTGAAGACGCATTCGCTCACCCCACACAGCGAAGCCAGGTCGTATCCGTTTTGATGCTGATTCTCATTTCGTATGCGAAATGACTTCTCAATCTCAATGTTAGAAAACTAGTATTATCTAACAATATACATCTAACTCATTGATAATAAATGAAAGATAGGCTCACACAGGTGAGGAACTGGTTGCTTTTTGTTAGAAAATCGTTTATATTATGTTTTTCTAATATCAAAGGGGTGCCTATGTCTCTTACCAAACAAGCAAAGCCCCTCAACGAGAAGCAGCAGCGGTTCGTTCTTTCACACATTGACGACACACGAGACGCTATCCGCAATCGTGTGATGTTCTTATTGAGCGTTGATGCGGGCTTACGAGCAAAAGAGATTGCATCTGTTGAGTGGCGAATGGTTTTAGACGCAGAGGGCAATCTCACTGACGCTATCCGATTAGAGAATAAGTCAGCAAAGGGTTCGTCTGGCGGTGTTGTCTATATGAGTGAGCGATTGAAAGCAGCACTTACTGACTTGCTTGCTGTGAGCAAACCCATCAGCACCATCATCAAAGCAAAGTCTGGTAAGCCATTCTCTGCTGCATCTATGACGAACTGGTTCTGGTTGCTCTATAGGGATTTAGGATTTGAGGGCTGCTCATCTCATAGCGGCAGACGCACTGCGATAACGAAGTGGGCACGCACAATCTCACAGCACAATGGTAGTATGCGTGATGTTCAAGCACTTGCTCGCCACTCATCTTTACGGATGACGCAGCGGTATGTTGAGGTGAGCGAGGATGCGATAAAGCGAGTGGTTCAGTGATAGTCATTTCCGATCAGAAATGAGAGACAGATATGAAGTTGAGAGATTACCCATTTGAGATGGTTCAGTTCTCGTGTGCCAAATGCTTACGAAGTGGCAGATACAAGAAATCTACGCTCATTGACAAATACACTGCTGACATCCCGCTGCCTGACTTGCGCTCGCATATCGCACATTATTAAGCCATTAGATTTTATCTCCCGTAACCGCACAGCGTTGGAAGTAGCCGAAAACATGAAGAAGTATTTTGAAAATGAAAAAATGTTTTTGCAGTATATTGATCGTGTCGGCGCCTCAAATGATCTTAAAAATCTGAAATGGTCCTTTTTCGCAGAACCGTTGGAGGTCAGTCCCACCGAATTTTTAAACTTAAAAAAGCGACAGGTGCCAGAGGCATTTTTCCATGAATTCGGGGGCTTCAGCGAAATAGATTTGAAAAACTTTCAAACCTTCAGCAACGAAATTCAAGAGACCTACCTACAATACTTGTTTATCGTGAAGAATTTGAAAAGCGTGTCTAGTTCTCTGAAAATTCATCAATTCCAAACGCTTTACAACATGTTGCTTTTCAGGCAACTACAACATTTCCCTGACTTAAACGATGTGCTCGAAATTGGTCCAGGGTCCGGATGGCAAACAATTTTATTCTCAAAGATTGAGAAACTGAGAAATTATAGTCAGGTAGAAGTTTTTCATCCACTGTATGAGCAGCAAAATTTTATAAACAATAAATATTATGCTGAAAATTATGTGGACTACGCTCAGCTGAAGCAGCAAGACAACATTCCATCACAGCGGTTAGATGCGAGGACCCTTAATCACTTCCCATGGTGGCGGATTCCTGACGCCTTTGAAACCAGCTATGATTTAGTCATGATGAATGAGTGTATAGCTGAGATGCCTGTATCAAATTTTCGGTTTTATATTGATAATGTTATTAGGTCCCTGAAAAGAAATGGCTTTTTGATGATATTTGGCGTCGGCAGTACACAATTTCACAAAGATATCTATGACAGAATTGATTATATCCTGGAAAAAAAATTTAAAATATTGCTGTTCTGCCCAAATAAATCTCCTTTCCATCACGCTAAATTTATCTTTGTAAAAAAAGATAGTGATTATGCACACCATGGGATTGAAAACCTGCCGGAATCATTTATGCCAAAAGTTCCTTTCATAGAGAATTTGGTCTCGCCTGCTGTCGGCGCACGTTTGACTCAGGACTTCCTACCCGACATCTCTTTTTCTAGTAGTGTTTCAACACAAATATTTAAAAACTAGTGCTGAAATAGCAGTTGGTGCTGTTCGTGGGGCAGATTGTGGAACTGACAATTTTACAAACCACGAGAGAAGACGAACTGGTTCTTGATCCATTTATGGGAACGGGAACGGTTGGTAATGTAGCAAAACGACTGAAGCGACGATTTGTTGGCGATGACATTCGCTGGTTTGGTGATGATGTGGCAGATACAAGAAATCTTCGCTCATTGAGAAATACACTGCTGACATCCCACTGCCTGACTTGCGCTCGCATATCGCTGATGACTGTGAAAGAATGCTGAATAAAGCGGGAACTGACCCGTGTGCGATTTCATATCCTGATTTGTTGAAAGCACATTTGGACAGGCAACGAGCAGCAGGCTCGGTTGAGTGAGGAAGGCTCGTGATGGCGAGAAAGTTTCAGTTTTCTTTGAGGGGTGCTCGTCAGCGACTTTTTACTCGGAATGACGGCACGAAGCACGAAGACAGAGTCTGGCTGATTGAGCATCTCAGGCGTGCTGACATCGTTATAGAAGTGCCCGACGATGATGCTGATTTTGATTTAGAAAAACTGCGGAAAAACGAGAACGAGGAATGGCGAGATTACGATTGGATATTAGAAGATTATGTCACAAAGGCTGTTGATGTTGATTGCGACGACGAGAAAGTTTGCGCTCACTACCAAGAGATTTTAGCAGACAATGGCTTTTTTGATGTTGAAGACGCATTGGGTGATGACGGCTTCACCGAAACAGATGCCGACGACCATTTTGATAAGACTCAGTTATATGAGTTAAAAGAAATCACATCCTAATCGTCATCAAAAATGAATGCCCACTCATCGCTGAACCCTAACGCTTCAAGCACCTCCCACCGACTGATACCGACTATCTTCGCAGTTTCATCAATCTGCTGTGTCTGCTTCAATAAGAAACATAAAAGATACACTCATTCTCCAATGAATGAGAAATTTTGAATGGCATTTATGGAAAGGTCAAAAACGATGCTTTATGAAGATAGGGTCACAAACAAATGTTCAGCATTACTTAATTTGATCCTAGGAATTCGAGATTTCTACAATTTTTCTAATAGCGACAATAAAAAATTCATTGAAACTACCATTGGAGCAGCAATTTGGTATTTGCCCAAAAATCATAAAATTTTATTTACTGGTAAGATTAGCAAAGATGCAATTTTAAAAGGAGAAAGAAGCGAAGACCATCTATATCCAAGAAAAATTTCTGCATTGGAATTGTTAAACATAAGTGGGAAGATGAAGTAAATCCTGTAGAGAAATTATCTCATCTTTTTATGACAAAATATGGAAGATATAATTATGTGTCTAAAGCTGAAAATAAAAAATTAATAGTTTTTCAAAAAAGTGGAGTTTTTCAAAACCCACAAAAATCATACGAAGATGCTGGTATTGAACTAGTAGAATATGAAGACAGTAAATAATGATTTATGGAATTCTCCTGCACTTAATTAACAAATCGGGCAAGCGTCATTTCTGTTCAGGAATCACTTCGTCATGAAGCTACATGATTATCCACTTGATACCATACAGGTTTCGCACGGGAAATACCTTAGTGGTGGCAGACGCCAGATGACCGTTCTCATTGAAAATCCACACCCCACAAATACCCCCATCAGAAAACTCATCCTCCATCGCACCGCACATAGTTAGAGACAATGCGACAGCGCAGCGGCACCAAGTGCTGCTGATACATCTGCTGTTGTGGTGCTTGATAGATGACAGGTGCTGGAACAACTTTCGGTGCTGAACGCTGCTGGTGAGACAGATTCATAATGCTGTTTGAGTTATGCCCGAAAGCCAGTCCCGTTGGATGAGTACAAAGCGAGACAAATTAACAGTAGACTTAAATATCTCATACTACTGAGTTACAGCGTCAAAAATTACAATCCAACTTTCACCATCTTTTAACAACGTAGTATGATTTTCTAAAAAACCATTCATATTTGTGTTACCAATTTTTGCACTCCATTCGTATTGATATGTTGCAGTGGTATAATTTTCGGAATCAGACCGACTTAGTATTTTGAGATTTTTTATTTTTAAATCTTTTGAAAGTCTATTTTGTTCTTCATACATTTCTTTTAATTCTGCCTTGTTTACACTTATATAAATATCTCCTGCGTGGATAAATGCTCTATAATTATCGTCAAGTAGATGGAACGGGTAATTTTGTACATCAGTCATTTTAGACAAAAAAGCTTTTAAATCATCAGCGCAAGCTGCATTCGATAAAAAAAATGAAAGTATTACTGGAATTGAAATTCGAGCCTTAGCCATCATTTTTTCCTTCAAATTTGCCATTGCACGTGGATTTACGGGACCGATCTATTTTTGCAGCACTTTGTTATAATAAATGAAACCCTAAAAAGAGGCACTAGAATTGCAAGCTAGGCAGTTTCTACACTTAAAATTCTATACATATTTGGGTTTAGAAGCGTTATCTTAGCAGG
>QCEM01000077.1 GCA_003280605.1 SAR116 cluster bacterium AG-355-O21
CACGCTTGCGAACAATCTTTCAGAACCGCCTGCAGGTGTGGCGTGATTATGGTGGCCTTTGGCCAGGATATGTTCTGTTCGATGGCTTCGCTGTGATCCGCGATTTGCTGCGGATCATCGTGTCAGATCCTGATCGCTCAGAAAAGCTGCGGGCGATCTGGGACGGGATAGGGGCCGCTATTCGTCGGCAATAGTCCTTGACGCCACGGTTGTGCTTTCTTCCAAGGCCCTTACGGCGGCTATTTGAACTTCTGCATCACGGCGGTCACGTAAGCCCCAGATTTTTTGAGCCAACCAACTTATTGTCATGGGAATGCTGCGGACCAAAAATCGCGAATAAATCGAGATAATGATGAGGTTTAGCAGCAAGTCTGAATAGGCTGGTTTAAAGTGTTTTCTGAAGTAAATGATCGCACTTTTGGTTTTGTATAACTCAATGCTGATCGGCGACACCCGGCTGGTGCTTTTTAGATGCATGACGCGGATATCAGGAACATATAAAATTCGGCCGCCGGATTTCGCTAAGCGCATGCAAAAATCGACATCTTCAACATGTAAAAAATAGTCCTCGTCCATGCCGTTGAGATCAAAATATGTTTGCGACCGCATCATCATAAACGCACCGGTCGTGCACTGAATCACGGTTATGCTGCGGTGAGGTTCGGTTTCATTGAGATTGAGACGCTTGAACTGCGGATGATTGGGGGCCAGCCGATCAAGTCGGAAAAGCTCAACCAGGCAGGTCCAGGGGGTCATCAAATTACGACGGCCACCGCGTTGTTCCGTACCGTTTGCATTTTCAATGCGGACACTGATGACCGAAGCATCGGGACGGTCCGCAAAGGTCGATAACGCCATCCGCAGAGAATTTTTTGGCATCACACAGTCGGGGTTCAGCAGCAGCATGAACTGCCCGCTGAGGCGCTTTGCACCAAGATTGCAAGCAGCGGCAAAACCGATATTACCGTGACCCGATAGAATTTCGAGCTGGGAGAACTCTAAGGCCAGGTCCTGTACTTCCCGCATGAGCTTGGTGGTATTCCCATTGTCAACCAAGATCACTTGATGCAGGCCGTCTTGCACCAGCACCGAGCGCAGACAGGCGATCAGAATTGGCCCGGTTCGATAGGAAACAATGATCACACTGCAACCGCGTCCGGATAATTCTCGGTTGCTGTGGAAACTTGTCGCAGTGAATGTTTCAGTTGGGCTAAAATCATTATCCATTAATAGGATCTTTCGACGCCACATGAGGTAGAACAATTCGTGTTATATAGTATTTTCAAGG
Source organism: SAR116 cluster bacterium AG-355-O21 (assembly GCA_003280605.1). Classification (GTDB taxonomy): domain Bacteria; phylum Pseudomonadota; class Alphaproteobacteria; order Thalassobaculales; family Thalassobaculaceae; genus TMED26. Next base: position 1,289 of record QCEM01000077.1, read on the forward strand.
CCCTGGCACTACCTTTGGTTAGCTTGCCGTTAACCCGAGCATTATGGTATGAACCCGCAAGTTGATCGAAGGGAGAGTTGGTGGTGATTGTTAACAGTCTCGAGATTTCCGACGTCAAAATCATCACCCCAAAAAAGGTCGGTGATGAGCGCGGCTTTTTCTCTGAAACATACAATCAGCAAGGCTTGGTTGAGCACGGCATCGATTTGACTTTTGTGCAAGATAATCAATCGCTTTCAGCGCAGGTTGGCACCCTTCGCGGGTTACATTATCAACTGCCGCCATTCGCTCAAGATAAACTGGTGCGGGTAACACGCGGGGCGATTTTTGATGTTGCTGTCGATATTCGCCGGCAATCCCCAACCTTCGGCCAATGGGTCGGTGCGGTGATCAGCGCTAAGGACTGGAATCAAATCTTGGTGCCGATCGGCTTTGCGCATGGCTTTTGTACGCTGGAGGCGGATACCGAAGTTGTATACAAAGTAACCGCGCCCTATGCGCCTGCCGCAGAGCGCGGGATTGCCTGGGATGACCCGGACTTGGCGATCGCCTGGCCGCTACACGGACAGTCACCAAAGCTATCAGGCAAGGATGGCGAAAACCCTAAATTTGCCGATGCAGACGAGCTTTTTTAACATCCCCTGGCCGTCATCAATAGATAAAGGCATGTGAATAATGTTTAACAATAAGATCATGGTGACCGGTGGTGCCGGGTTTATTGGTTCAGCGGTTGTCCGACATATTATCGAAGAGACGGATTTCTCCGTCGTGAATGTGGATAAACTCACCTATGCCGCTAATTTGAGCTCGCTGAATTCAGTCTCCTCCTCGGCGCGGTATGCGTTTGTGCAGGCCGATATTTGTGATGCCGCAGCGATGGCCGCGGTGCTCAGTAGGCATCAACCTGGGGCGATAATGCACCTTGCCGCCGAAAGCCATGTGGACCGCTCGATTGACGGCCCGGCAACCTTTATTGATACGAATATTGTCGGCACTTATACCCTCTTGGAGGCAGCTCGTAGCTATCTCGATCAGCTTGCGCCGGAGGCCCGAGCCAGTTTCCGTTTGCACCATATTTCAACCGATGAAGTGTTTGGCTCACTGGGCGCTAGCGGCTTGTTTACCGAACAAAGCCGCTATGACCCACGGTCACCGTATTCTGCCAGTAAGGCGGCATCCGACCATTTGGTGCGGGCCTGGGGTGAGACTTATGGCTTGCCTGTGGTTTTAAGCAATTGTTCAAATAATTACGGCCCATTCCATTTCCCGGAAAAGCTGATTCCCCTGATGATCATCAAAGGTTTGGCAGGTGAACCACTGCCTGTTTACGGGGCCGGGGATAACGTCCGCGATTGGCTGCATGTCGAGGATCATGCCCGGGCCTTGGTTACCATTGTTAGCCGCGGCGCAATTGCCGAAAGTTATAACGTCGGCGGTAATAACGAGGTCTCAAATATCGATGTGGTAAAGCGGATTTGCGCCCTTTTGGACGACTTGGCACCGCATGCCGGCGGTCGCTTGCATGAGAGCCAGATCACCTAAGTGACCGACCGTCCGGGGCATGATTTCCGGTATGCCATTGATGCCGGAAAGATTCTCCGTGAGCTTGGCTGGCAACCGCAAGAAACCTTTGCCAGCGGCTTGGCAAAAACCGTCCGCTGGTATCTTGATCACAAAGATTGGTGGCAACCGATCATCGCCGCCCAAGAAGCCACCACACGGCGTGGGCTGACGTCATCGGGAAATGCTAAATGAACGCCGATGATTTGACCCTGCTGGTCACCGGCGCGAACGGTCAAGTCGGTCAAGAGTTGCGCCGGCGGGCCCCTGGCAGGGCTCAAAACGTGGTTGCCCTTGATCGCGCCGGATTGGACATCGGCGATGCCGATGCCGTCGCTGCCGCGGTGGCAAAAATTCGCCCGTCCGTGATCATCAATGCGGCAGCTTATACGGCCGTTGACCAAGCTGAAAGCGCTGCCGCCGAGGCCGATCGCGGCAATCGCATCGGGCCTGCCAATTTAGCGGCGGCTGCAGCGGCGCAGAACGCTGCTTTGATCCATATTTCAACTGACTATGTCTTTGATGGCCGGGGCAAGCGGCCCTATCGTGCCGATGATCCGGTCTCACCGCTGGGGATTTATGGACAATCCAAAGAAGCTGGTGAACGGGCTGTACGCGATGCGCTGGCGCGGCACGTGATTTTGCGAACGGCCTGGGTTTATGCCGCCCACGGCAGCAATTTTATGCGGACCATGCTGCGTGTCGGTCACACCCGCGATGAGTTGAAGGTGGTCGATGATCAACACGGCACGCCCACACCGGCGGCAGATATCGCCGAGGCGTGTTTGTCAATCGCCGGCCATCTTGCGGGCAGTGACGGCGAAAAGTTTGCAGGAACCTATCACTACGTTGCCGAGGGTGAAACAACCTGGGCAGGCTTTGCCGAGGCGATTTTTGAGCGTGCGGCAGTTGTCTGGGGGCGCCGTCCTAGCGTCACCCGGATCACCTCGGCTGAATATCCCGTGCCGGCGCCGCGGCCTGCTTATTCGGTGCTTGATTGTGCGCCAACACTGGCAACATTCAAGACCCCACGACAGCCTTGGCAGGCGGGGCTTGAGGCAGAGTTATCGGCCTTTTTCGCGACCCTGGAAAACAACAAAGGATAGCTGCAATGAAGGGAATAATTTTGGCCGGCGGCTCTGGAACGCGGTTGTACCCCTTGACCATTTCAACCAGCAAGCAGCTATTGGCGATCTATGATAAGCCGATGATCTACTACCCGCTGTCAACCTTGCTGCTGGCCGGCATTAAAGAGATCTTGGTGATCACCACACCGGAAGACCAAGCTGCTTTCCAACGTCTCCTGGGCGACGGCAGTCAATGGGGCATCGAATTAACCTTTGCCCCGCAACCGCGCCCTGAAGGCCTAGCACAAGCTTTTATCATCGGTGCAGATTTTGTCGGTGATGACAGCTGCGCCCTGGTTTTGGGCGATAATATTTTCTACGGCCATGGCTTTACCGACTTGCTCATGCGCTCGGTTCAACGCCAAAACGGCGCCACCGTTTTTGGTTATTACGTCAGCGATCCGGAGCGCTACGGGGTGGTCAGCTTCAATGCCGACGGGCAAGCTGACAGCATCGAGGAAAAGCCGCTGCAGCCAAAGTCCAACTGGGCTGTCACAGGGCTTTATTTTTATGACAATCGTGTGCTTGATATCGCGGCGAATATGAAACCGTCGGCACGCGGCGAGCTTGAGATCACAGATGTTAATCGGGTCTATCTTGAAGCCGGTGATTTGCATGTGGAAAAAATGGGCCGCGGCTATGCTTGGCTGGATACCGGCACCCATGAATCAATGGTCGAAGCATCGGACTACGTGCGTGCCATTGAACGTCGACAAGGTCTTAAGATCGCTTGTATTGAAGAAATCGTTTATCGACAGGGTTGGATTGATCGGGCGCAGCTGCTGACATTGGCGACGCCGTTACAGAAATCGGGCTATGGTGCGTATTTACAATCTTTGGATTAAAGCGGCCAGTTTTTGTGGCCTACTCATCTGTGCGCCAATTGCCGCCTTTGCGGCCCCGCCGACGCTCGCTTTTCCGGTGGATTGCACGCCCGGTGTTGACTGCTGGGTGCGCAAATATGTTGACCTTGATCCCAGTAAAGGTCGCCGGGATTATGCCGGTGGCACGGTCACCGGAGATGGCCATAAGGGCACTGATATTGGCCTCAGGAATGAAGCTGACATTGCCCGCCGGGTGGCGGTTATGGCAGCTGCCGCCGGCCGGGTTGTCGGTATTCGCGATCAAATGCCCGATCAAAATGTTCGTGATCACCCGGCGTTTAACATTGCCGGGAAAGAATGTGGCAATGGGGTGCGGATTGACCATGGCGAAGGCTGGACAACACAGTATTGCCATCTGCAACGCGGCAGCGTCGCCGTGCAGGTTGGCGAAACGGTCGCCGTAGGTCAGCAGCTGGGGACAATCGGCCTTTCCGGATCAACGGAATTTCCGCATGTGCATATGACTTTGGCCAAAAACGGCGTGCCGGTTGACCCGTTCAACGGCGCCACGGCGGCGACTGCCGCAACCGAAGCCCCCGGGTCGGTGGCAAATGCGCTTTGGAACGCGCAAACACTCAAACGCTTGACCTATGATGTGCCGGCGGTGAGCGATCTCGGCATTACCGGGCATGCGCCGAATGTGGTTGAGGCCCGCCGCGGTCAGCTGACCGGTGATGATGTTGATGGTGAGGCCGCTGTCATGGCCGGATGGTTGCGTGCCTTTGGCGTCGCTCCCGGCGACCGCTTGCGGGTCGAGCTGCGCCACAAAGGCGCCAGCTTGAGCGATAAAATAATCATCTTTGATCGCAGCCATCTGAAATACTTTCTATTTATTGGCCGCAAGCGCCCAGCCGGCGGTTGGCCTGCGGGTAGTTATGAATTTGAAGCGACACTGGAACGGGATCGCGGAAAACCGGGCTATGACGGCGTTCGCCGCTATGTCGCAACTCAAATCGTGGCAGAATAGTCGACGGCTAAAATTACTCGATGGTTGATTAAGCTGCGCCGAAATGCATACTCCGCGACCGGATGGCGGTGCGTCAGGCACCGGGGTATCACTTCTCCAAGACTGGACCATAAAATGCACCGTTACCGTTCCCATAAATGCCATGAAATGCGCGCCGATAATGTTGGTGACACTGTTCGACTTTCCGGATGGGTGCATCGTTTGC
>QCEM01000078.1 GCA_003280605.1 SAR116 cluster bacterium AG-355-O21
TTCATCGCATTGGTTTTCGCCCTCGCCTGCACTGCCGTTTTGCTGACTCAAATCACGTCCCTCGGCTATTCGGCACTGGTGGTCGGAATTGTGATTTATGGCGGCATGAACTTCGCGCTTTACCCTTTGGCGCTGGCGCATACCAATGATTTTCTTGATGCCGACGATGTGGTCCCGGCATCAGCTGGTATGATCCTGGCGTATTCGATTGGTGCCAGCCTTGGGCCAACCCTGGCCGGGCAAACCATGGCGCTGCTTGGACCGACAGGGATTTTCTACTACACGGCCTTGATCATGGGCCCCCTGGGGCTGTTCGCGATCTTTCGAGCAACCCAACGGGCGGCCCCAAGCAAAGCCGATCAAGGCCCCTTTGTGCCGGTCCCGCGGATGAGCGTTGCCGGCTCGGCGCTTGATCCACGCGCCGCCGGACCGGCAGACACCGAGATTGAAAACCCGCAATCAGAAGCGCTTGATAAACCTGCTTAGTGATAAAGCATCGAGACATGCTTGGCTTCAGCGAAGAACAACCAGCGTTCAGTGATAACCCCAAGGCTGCCTGCCAGCGCCGCCAGAAAAATTAACAGCCCACTGATCAAAGGATTTTCCACCGCCGAGGCCGCCGCCAATAAAATCAGCGGCACCAAAAAACCCACGCCAAGGGTGATCCGGCGCAACCGATCGCTGTGCTTGCGGGCAATACGATAGCCCATTTCACGCATCACATAGGTTGCTGACGTGGTCGGTTGCTCCAAAACCCGAACAGCACCAAGATGGCCCAGGCCTGTGGCCGATTCTGCCGTGCTGACCACGACCGCTGTGTCAATTGATTGCCAATACAATCGCTTCAGCAAGCCTGCCACAATCACCGCGATGATGGCCACATTGCCAACCAAATTACTGCTGTAACCGAAGGCGCAGAGCACCACCGCCAGCCACAGGGCACCTGTCATCACCGCCAGGGCCAAATAAACAGGTAAAGTCCATTTGGTGGCCCAGTTCGGGATCGTCACCAAGGATGCGTAGATCATCGCCGTTGCCGCGACCGTCGCCACCGCCAGCACGGCGGCGGCCAGTCCAAACCATGACCAAAACTGTGCCGGCTCGCCTAAAATAACCCAACCGATCGCAAAAATGACCATCGGCACATAGGTTGCAACTGCCAGCACACCCTCACGTGACAACCAAGATGACCGCCATTGGCTGAATGCCCGCCACGCCCGCTCAGGGTGTCCAAGATGCAAGGTTGATGTCAGCAAACCGCCGGTAATCAACACAAAGGCAAGGCCCAGGGCAACAGCGCCAAAAGTTTGGCTGGTCGGCAAAAGCCCAAACATCCCCAGGAAGCCAAGCAGCGCCATTAAGCCGTAACCTGCCCCTGAACTGGTGGTGAAAATGATAACCGAAAACGCCGGATGCATGGCCTGCCTCCCTAGCGGCTGAGCATGGCGTCAACCCACGCCAACAAATTATTACCAGCACCCGCCGTCGTACCGTCGTTGGCCGCCGGTGATGGATTTAAGTCAACAACTTCCGCCACTTGCCGTGGCCGCGGCGGCAGGTATTTATTGGTCGGTCGATAACCCATTTCCGGCATTAAGTCATAGCCGCCACGGGCCGCCACCAAAAGCGAGATTTCGGAATTTGGATCGCCCAGATCGCCGTAATGGCGCGCGCCAACAGGACAGGTTGAGACGCACGCCGGAATCCGTTCGGCCTCCGGCACATTATCGTTGTAAATCCGGTCAACACACAAGGTGCACTTCTTCATAACCTTGTCGGTCGCATCATATTCTCTGGCGCCATATGGGCATGCCCAAGAGCACAGCTTGCAACCAATGCACAGATCCGCATCAACCAACACGATGCCGTCACTGGACCGCTTGTAGGACGCCCCCGTGGGGCAAACGGTGACGCATTTCGCATCGGCACAATGTAAGCAGGAGCGCGGGAAATAAACAGTTTGGCTTGCCGTCCCATCGCCTGCTTCATAGGCATTGATGCGGTTAAACCAAACCCCCCAAGCGCCTTCATCTTGGCCTTCGCTGTCGGTTTCACCGCCATAGGCGTTCCAATCCGTCATTGGTGCCGAATGGCCGCCGGAATTCCATTCCTTGCAGTTGACGGCACAGGCATGACAACCAACACAAATGTCTAAATCAATCACCAGACCTAATTGCCGGTCAGGTGTCTGCGCAGGCAAACTGGTCATTAGTCATCACCTTCAGTAGATTTATTAAACTGCGCACCATAGCGGTTCACGGCCGGTGGCTGGCTCATATTTGCTGGCCGCGCCACAGTTTCAAAGCGCGGTTCCGTTAACCGTTCAGGGGCGTCGGCAGCAGCCCTTTCCACCCGCACCCGCAAGTCATACCACGCCGCTTGGCCGGTGATTGGATCGGCATTGGCATGGCGGTAGCCGCCGTCCCGTACCGGCAGTAGGTCGGAAATCAAATGATTCAACAAAAAGCCCTTTGTCACTTCTGGGGATTTTGGATCAAGGTTCCAGGTGCCGGCTCGTTTACCGATGGCATTCCAGGTCCAAACCGTATCGCCATTAACCCCTTCCATCAGTTTTACAGGCACCGTAATTTCACCGTGATGCGACGTGACCGTTACCCAATCACCGTCAACGATGCCTTTTTGGCCGGCGACAGCGCGGTTCATGTATAAAAAGTTCCGCCCGTGAAGTTGCCGCAACCAGGCATTCATGGATCCCCAAGAATGGTACATCGCGGCCGGCCGCTGGGTGACCGCATGCATTGGGAAATCGCCTGCCTCAATCGCCGCACCTTCAAATGGTGCATACCAATCCGGCAGCGGGTCAAAATAGCGGCTAATGCGCGCCCGCTCACGATCAGGTGGTTGAATATCACCATGACCGTCAGCCGCCAGCTTGAAGTTTTGCAGTGGTTCCACGTAAAGCTGTAGGACAATTTGCTTGGCGGCACCAATGAAACCCATGTCCACGGCAGTTTCCAAATAAGCCTTATTCGCATGCTTAAAATAGCGTTCTTCCGGCGCAAACTCATGCCGCCAGAAACAACCATTTTCGATATAGCGTTCAAGCTGTTCCGGATTGGGCGCACCACGGCCAGCTTTTTCGCCGTCTGTCCCACGCCAGCCGGCCAGCGGCCCAATGCCGGGGGTACGCTCGTGGTTGACCAAATAGTCGGCATAGCCGCCCGGATATTTTGGACTGCCGTCATCATTGGTTAAACCCGGCAAGCCTAAGCGGGCGCCAAGGTCGATCAAAACCTCTTGGAAGGGACGCACATCACGGTCCGGATCGACCACCGGTTGACGAATTGCGTCAGCGGCCCCGTCCGCATCACAGATCGGCCGGTCAAGCAGCGAAATACAATCCCAACGCTCGAGATAGGTGGTATCCGGCAGGATCAGATCGGCGTAGGTGACCATCTCCGAGTAATAAGCATCGGAGTAAATAATCCGCGGAATCTTATAATCGCCGTTAGCATCCTTATCGGTCAGGTAACGCAGCGTATCAGGCACGTTCATCGCCGAATTCCAGCTCATATTGGCCATGAACATGAACAAGGTATCAATCGGGTAAGGATCGCCGGCCCAAGCATTATGTAAGACCATTTGCATCAACCCATGGGCCGCAACCGGCGCTTCCCATGAATAAGCCTTGTCAATCCGCATCGGTTGACCGTTTTCATCCAACAGCAAGTCTTCAGGCCCGGTCACAAAGCCCAGTGGCGGACCTGCCATCGGCTGCCCCGCAACAATCTGATCGGGCTTACCTGCCGGTTTCACCGGCGGCGGGCATGGCCGTGGAAACGGTGGTTTGTAGCGAAAGCCACCAGGGCTATCAATGCTGCCCAACAGCATTTGCAATAGATGGATCGCACGACAGGTTTGAAAGCCGTTGGAATGCGCCGAAATACCCCGCATCGCATGCATCGCCACCGGCCGGCCAATCATCTTCTCGTGATGCCGGCCTGCCCAGTCGGTCCAAGGCTGATCAATCACCACCTCGCGCTCAAATGCGGCTTCGGCAAGCTCGGCCGCAATCCGCTTGATCAGGGCGGCATCAAGGCCGGTTTCGCGGGCCACCGAATCAGGGGCAAAGCGGTCATCCAGATAGCGCCCTGCCAATAATTCAAAAACCGGCACTGCTTGCCGGCCATCGGCCAAGGTAGCGGCGCCAATCAAGCGCGGTGTGATATCCGCCCCAAGTGCGCTGACCAGCGTATCGGTGGTGCGATCATAGGACAGCGGATTACCGTCTGCATCACGGGCGAAAAGACCATGATCAGCCGCGCCCGCGTCTTGTATCACCAACCAACCAGCGTTGGTGTAGCGAACCAAAAAGTCCAAATCGATCTTGTTCGCCTTCAGCAACTCATGGACCAGCGCCAACACAAACAAGCCATCGCTGCCAGGGCGCACCGGCACCCATTCATCTGCAATCGCCGAATAACCGGTGCGAATAGGGTTGACCGAGACAAATTTAGCGCCGCGTGTCTTCAGCTTGCCGAGGCCGGCTTTGATGGGATTGGAATCATGATCTTCGGCCACCCCAAACATCAGAAAATATTCGGTATGATCCCAGTCCGGCTCGCCAAACTCCCAAAAGGAACCGCCGATAGAATATAGTCCGGCGGCGGCCATATTGACCGAACAGAAGCCACCATGGGCAGCATGATTGGGGGTACCGAACTGGCTGGCCCACCAGCTGGTCAACGATTGCGACTGATCGCGGCCGGTGAAAAACGCTAATTTCCGCGGGTCAGTTTCGCGAATCGCCCCCAACCAGTCGGTGGCCAGCGTCATCGCCTCATCCCACTCAATCTCAGCAAATTCGCCTGAGCCGCGTTCCCCAACCCGCTTCAATGGTTTGGTCAGCCGGGCGGGCGAATAATGCTGCATGATGCCGGCAGAACCCTTCGCGCAAAGCACCCCTTTGTTCACCGGGTGCTCGGGGTTTCCCTGGATGTAGCGGATTTGCCCATCTTTTAAGTGGACTTTGATGCCACACCGACAGGCGCACATATAGCAGGTCGTATCTTTGACCTCATCGGCCACGGTTGGGGAAGTATCGATTGGGCGATCTGTCTCGCTTGAGGTCATTGGGATCGATCCGCTACGGTTAAAAGTTGACGACATTCAGGCAATGCAAACACACTGCAGCCTTAGGTTAAAGCGTCGATTTCTTCTTCAGAAAGACGCCCGGGAACAATCGTTACAGGAATGCGCATGGCCGCTGCGCCCTTGCCGGCAATATGGGTTATCAGCGGCCCCGGGCCGTCATTGCCGGTGCCTGAGCCAAGCACTAAGATCGAGATGCTCGGCTCCTCATCAATCAGTTTGAACAATTCCTCGCGGCTATCGCCCTCGCGCAAATAAACCGCCGGAATTTGACCCGACACCTCAACCACGTAGTCGGACAGGTCACGCACCAATTCCTCGGCCAGCGCCCGGGCCTCTTCCCGCATAATTTCGCCAACACCCATCCAATGCTGAAATTCTGCCGGTTGCACACAACGCAGCAGGGCCACCCGTCCGCCCGTTGATTTTGCCCGCAAACAGGCAAAACGCAGCGCCGCACGCATTTCAGGATTGTCATCAACGACAACCAGAAAAACCCGTGTCGGTTCGGTAGCGGCAGTTTCAGTCATACAAACGCCCTCGTTATGTCAACACACAGCGGCATCGCAATTACGTTTTGCGGAATACTGCCGCAGCTAGCCACCCGGCTGCAACCGCAATGATAATAGCGACAATCCCGTAAAGTGCCGACTGTTGATGTGCGAATTGATAAATCTCGGCGCCAACACCAACCTTTCGGGCCGTTAAAGTGACTGATTGGCGATCAATAACGCGGCCACCTTC
>QCEM01000079.1 GCA_003280605.1 SAR116 cluster bacterium AG-355-O21
ATGACCGAAGGCTCGCTATATGATGCTGATTTGGCGGCTTTGGCAATCAAGCAATCACGTGGCGATCTTCTAGAAGCCATCTTCCTATTGCGTGCTTATCGCACGACGCTCAATCGCTTGGCTGAAAGCCGCCCAATTGATACCGCAAAAATGCAGGTACGGCGGCGGATTTCAGCAACCTATAAAGACTTACCCGGCGGCCAACTGTTAGGGCCGACCTTCGATTACACCCACCGATTGCTCGATTTCGCTCTGGCCGCGGAGGGCTTGGAGCCGCCTGTTGCAGATATCGGCGAGCCGGCAAACGAGGCAATGCCGCGGGTCACCGACCTTTTGGCAGACGAAGATCTGATCGAACGCGAAGCGGTCAGCAATGATGATTTTGCCGCCCCCGGTGATTTAACCCGCGAGCCACTGTCGTTTCCCATCGATCGTGATCTACGGCTACAAGCCTTGGCCCGCGGTGATGAGGGTTTTTTGATGGCAATGGCATATTCAACCCAGCGTGGTTATGGCCGTACGCACCCGTTTGCAGGGGAAATTCGGATGGGCGAGGTTGCCGTTGAAATTGACATTGAGGAGCTTGGCTTCCCTGTGGTGATCGGCGAAATCACCGTTACTGAATGTGAAATGATCAACCAGTTCAAGGGATCGAAAGAAAAGCCACCGCAATTTACCCGTGGCTATGGGCTTACGTTTGGCTTTTGTGAACGAAAGGCGATGTCGATGTCATTGGTTGATCGATCTTTGCGTGCCCGCGAGCTCGGGGAAGTTGCGGACGCGCCGGCAAATGACGAGGAATTTGTTATTTCCCATTCCGACAATGTGGAAGCCTCGGGGTTTGTCCAGCATTTGAAGCTGCCACATTATGTCGATTTTCAGTCGGAGCTTGAAATGGTGCGCAAAATGCGGCGGGAGATCGCTGACCGCGAAGCCCATGACGCAGCAACCGCGGATGCAGCCGATGACTGACCAGGTAGCCGCGCCGGCAAGCAAAACAGCGTTTGACGCGACCTATAATTTCGCCTTTTTAGACGAGCAGACCAAACGCATGATCCGCCGCGCCATTTTGAAAGCGGTGGCAATCCCAGGTTATCAAGTGCCGTTTGCCAGCCGTGAGATGCCCATGCCGTATGGCTGGGGCACAGGCGGCATTCAGGTTACCGCAAGTGTGATTGGACCCGACGATGTTCTTAAAGTCATTGATCAGGGTGCTGATGACACCACAAACGCCATCAGCATTCGGAAATTTTTCCAGCGCACAACCGGTGTTGCGACCACGGAGCACACCCGGGAGGCAAGCTTAATTCAAACCCGTCACCGCATCCCGGAAGCGCCGCTACAGGCCGGTCAAATTTTAATTTACCAGGTGCCGATCCCTGAACCACTGCGGTTTCTTGAACCTCGGGAAAAAGAAACACGGCAAATGCATGCGCTTGAAGAATATGGCCTGATGCATGTTAAATTATATGAGGATATCGCCCGTCACGGCCATATTGCCACCACCTATGCCTACCCGGTTAAAGTCGCCGGACGCTATGTGATGGACCCCTCACCAACACCAAAATTTGACAATCCAAAAATGGATTCGATGGCGGCCTTACAATTATTTGGCGCCGGCCGGGAAAAACGCATCTACGCCATTCCGCCCTATACCGAAGTGAAGAGCCTGGATTTTGACGATCACCCTTTTGAATTGCCAAGCTGGGAGTCGGCTTGCGCCTTATGCGGCGCCGAGGACACGTATCTTGACGAGGTGATCTTAGATGACAACGGTGCCCGGATGTTTATTTGCTCAGACACCGATCACTGCGCGGCCCGGCAAGCGGCAGGCCATCGCGGCAGCCAGAATCAGGACCAACCGTCGGCGGCCGGCGAACCAAAGGAGGCTGTGCAATGAGGCGTGATGAACCTATTTTGCGGGTGCAAGACGTTGCGCATTTCTACGGCCACATTCGCGGCTGTGAGGGCGTTAGCTTTGAGCTTTATGGTGGTGAAGTGATCGGAATTGTCGGCGAATCTGGTTCCGGAAAATCTACGTTATTAAGTTTGTTATCGGCACGTCTTGCGCCGTCCAGCGGCCAGGTACATTTTCGTAACCGCCTGGATGACGAAATCGACATCCACGCCATCAGTGAGCCCGAACGCCGCTTATTGATGCGCACCGATTGGGCTTTTGTTCATCAAAACCCCCGTGACGGGCTGCGCATGGGCGTGTCCGCCGGCGCTAATGTTGGTGAGCGGCTCATGGCCATCGGCCATCGTCACTACGGCAATATCCGCAACCAGGCGACCGATTGGCTAAGCAAGGTTGAGGTCGACACAGGCCGAATTGATGATTTGCCATCAACTTTTTCCGGTGGCATGCAGCAACGTTTACAGATCGCCCGGAATTTGGTCACACAACCCCGATTGGCATTCATGGATGAGCCCACAGGCGGCTTAGATGTGTCGGTGCAAGCGCGGTTGCTGGATCTTTTGCGCAGCCTGGTGTCAACCCTGGGTCTGTCCGCCGTCATTGTGACCCATGATTTGGCCGTGGCCCGACTGCTGGCGCATCGCCTGATCGTGATGAAAGATGGCCGGGTGGTTGAAAGTGGTCTGACCGATCAAGTTCTCGATGACCCACAGCACCCGTATTCACAACTGCTGGTATCGTCAATCTTACGAACCTAGGGGAACCTTATGACAACCATGGTAAAGCTGCGCAATGTGGGTAAATCGTTCACCCTGCATGTTCAAGGCAGCGTCAATATACCGGTATTTGAGAACCTTGATCTTGAAGTTGCGGCAGGGGAATGTGTTGCACTGCTTGGGCCGTCCGGTGCGGGTAAAAGCTCTTTGATGCGGATGATTTACGCGAATTATACCTGCCCGGCGGGTGAAATCCTGGTGCGTCACGGTGATAACTGGGTTGATATGGCGGCCGGTGACGCACATCTGATCCTCGATGTACGCCGGCAAACCTTAGGCTATGTGTCGCAATTCCTACGGGTGATCCCGCGAGTCTCGACCCTGAATGTGGTGATGGAGCCTTTGTTAACAACCGGCGTTTCAGAGGCCGATGCAAATGTGCAGGCACAGGCGATTTTGCAAAGACTGAACATTCCCCGGCGGTTGTGGTCGCTGTCACCGATGACTTTCTCCGGCGGTGAGCAGCAGCGCGTCAACCTTGCCCGCGGCTTCGTTCAACAGCGGCCAATTATGTTGCTTGATGAACCGACAGCAAGCCTCGATCCGGAAAACCGCCGCGTGGTGCTTGACCTGATCAATGAAGCCCGAGCAAATGGTGCCGCGATTATCGGCATTTTCCATGATGCGGATGCCCGCCGGCAATTATCAAGCCGAGAATTCGATACAACCCAGTTTACCCAGGTGGCCGCATGACGACCGACATATTCAGCAATGCAAAGGTTATTCTCAGCGATGAAGTGATTAATGGCACGGTCGTTGTTGAAGATGGCGTGATTACTGATATCGCAGCTGGCCCATCGGCGGTGCCGGCAGCACAGGATATGGCCGGCGACTATCTCATGCCCGGGCTGATCGAGCTGCATACCGACAATCTGGAAGGTCATATGTCACCGCGGCCTAAAACCGATTGGCCGTCAACCGCCGCCTTGTTGGCCCATGACGGGCAATTAGCATCTGCCGGCATCACAACCGTTTTTGACGCCCTAGCGATTGGCACCTTGATTTCCGAGAATGTGCGCGCAACCCGCCTACACGATATGATGTCGGCCATCACACTGGCAAATGAGCACGCACTGACCCGGGTTGAACATTTGGTGCATTTGCGCTGTGAAATTTCTTTCCCGGCGCTACCGGAAATACTTGAGACGATGATTGATAACCATCTGGTTAAGCTGGTTTCGGTGATGGATCATACGCCCGGCCAACGGCAGTTTATGGATGAGCTTAAATACCGAACCTACTACATGGGCAAGCACGGCCTGAACGAGAGCGAAATGGATGAGTTCATCAGCTCACGCAAGGCCAGTCAGGAAATTTATTCGGCGAAGAACCGCCGCTATGTGGTTGACCGCGCAGCCGCGCTTGGTTTGGGCATTGCCAGTCACGATGACGCAACTCCCGAGCATGTCAAACAAGCCATCGATGACGGCATGACAATTGCGGAATTTCCAACCACGATCGCGGCGGCAAAAGCCAGCCATGACGGCGGCTTGGCCGTGTTGATGGGCGGTCCGAACATTGTTCGTGGCGGCTCACATTCGGGAAACGTTTCCGCACTTGAGCTTGCGGCACATGGTGTCCTCGACATCATTTCCAGCGACTATGTGCCTAGTAGCCTTTTACACAGCGCCTTTTTGGTGCATGAAAAACTCCCTGACTGGGACTTGCCGCGGGCCATTGCCGCAGTCACACGCGCGCCTGCCGCCGCCGGCGGCTTAACCGATCGCGGTGAAATCGCCGTTGGTAAACGGGCTGATCTACTGCGCGTAAACCATCGCCATAATCACCCTTTGGTGAAGGGAGTGTGGCGGCAAGGTCAGCGGGTAGCTTGACTGGAGGATTACATGCGAAAAATTGCCGACGTGAAAGATGTACTGACAAAAACCGGCGGTGAGCGGTATGGCGGAGAAGCGATCAGCCAACTACAGCACGCCCTACAATGCGCCAGCCTCGCGGAAGCCGCACATGCCAGCCCGGCGCTAATCAGTGCCGCCCTGTTGCATGATATCGGACATTTGGTTGATCGCCATCCAGAAGGTGCCGCCGCCGCCGGCATCGACCGGCTGCACGAAAAAATTGGCGCCGGCTATCTTGAGAAGGCCTTTGGCCCGGCGGTGAGCATACCGGTGCGGTTACATGTTGCCGCCAAACGCTATCTATGTGCGGTTGATAGCCGCTATTTTGATGGTTTATCTGCCGCCTCGGTACAGTCCCTGGCAGTTCAAGGCGGCCCTTTCAATGCTGCGGAAGCGGCGGCGTTTATTGCCCAACCGTTTGCCGAGGATGCAGTTAATTTACGACGCTGGGACGATATGGCGAAGGATCCGGCGGTTGATACGGCGGGACTTGACCATTTCCTGTCGTATCTTAAAGCTGCGGCAGCTTCACATCTGCACTAAATCGGCCTTCCAGCAGCGAATAGAACCGCAAAAAATAGTGCAATGCGATGGTTTTAGGCCGGTCATTGGCAAACCATCTGCCGCGTGGCACAGACTTTCGATGTGGTGTCGTTAGCCGGTGTCAGGGTAACCCAGGGGTCACCTGTGGAAAGCACACAAGCTTGGCCTGTGGGCGAGACAACCAAAACTGTCCAACGGCCTTTCTTAGAACGGTAAAATTCAATCAGATTACCGTTCGCATCAAGGGCCAAATTCATTGGTTGCTCAGCGAAAATTCTTCTAAACCTTCGTCATTGCATTACACGGCGCACACATTTCCGCCTTCGAAAGTGCCTTATTGGGCGTGAACAATAGCAGTGATGCTGCAAAGCCAAGACTGCCAAAGGACCTTAAGTTAATCACCTGTTCCATGAACCATCCTTTTTCTATGTACCAATAGAGTAGGATGTG
>QCEM01000080.1 GCA_003280605.1 SAR116 cluster bacterium AG-355-O21
TATAGCTGCCAGAAAATGGGGTAGTGGCACCAACCCGGTAACAGCGAAGCTGGCCGGGTGGTGGGCCAGATGATCCACATTGCCACTGAGCGGGCGACTAAGTGGTTTTGGAAAAACATGTGATAGAGATGCCGTATAGGTAACGACAAAATTAGGAGAGATGATCATGAGTATATTGGCAAGATTTTCACCACCATCAATGAACTCAGAACAATACGACGCAATAGTAAAACGCCTTTATGAAGAGGGGGTTCATCCAGCTGAGGGCTTAGAATTGGAGGTGGCTTTCGGATCTGGTGACCAGATGAAGGTATCCATTTTGTTTGATTCGATGGAAGCGTTTCAGGCGTTTGGCGAACGTATTGGTCCAATCATAAATGAAATGGGCGTAGATCCTGGTGAACCGGAAGTTGTCGAAGTTCATCGTGTCATTCGTCGCGGGGTTTAGCCCCCCCCCTTATTTTATATTGGGGGTATAGCTGCCTGAGAAATGGGGTAGCGCCACCACCCCCAGCCATGGTCGCTGCAAGTCTCATAGACTTTTAAAGAGCGGCCAGTTCAGCGGCAGAACACTGTTTGCAATATACTGGGCATGTTCACTGACCGGACGCAGGTCGAACATGTGCCAAGCGTTGCCAATGGACTTGAATCGCTACAGCACAAAATTAGTAAGGGGATAGAAGCTCAATAGAATAGCGGTTTTACGTTGTACGAGTTTAACGGGCTGCGAAAGCCAGAGGAAGTAGATGAGGTGTATCGCCGCAGCGGTTGTCTAAGCAATACAAGGCTGATTGTCATAACGCAGACTTGATATTGCGTTGCTCCAATGTCTTTAAAAAATGGCTACGATACGCGTCTCTATGCTCCGGCGCGGCGGTGACCCTTCTTGTGCCAGTGGGTTTTCAAATGATGTGTGGGGGCAATACACCGCTCGATCTGGCCGCTGGTCCATTTGTTTTGTTATTATCACTTCATCGATGGTCATATCAGGAAAATAACACCAACGGTGCACAGGATTATAAACCGGTGCGGCAACAAGACTATCCCGATCCCGACCAGTATAAAAATAGTCGATCACGTCTCTTTCTGGTAGTGTTTCCGCATCAATAAAAGCAAGCGGGTTATTCACAGCTGGATTGTCAAATGGTTGCCACGTATTGTACCATGCGTACTTTTCACCAACGATTGGTTCTATATTATGCGCACGTAAAACAGCATGTGACATTTCTTCAATTCTCTTAAGATTATAGTCACAATGCACAAATCGCGCATATCCATCATTGAAATCTGTGGGTGTTTCTGTTCGAACAAGATGGCCAAAAGGGTAAGCAGATGTGGCACCTGTGAGACGCATGATGAGATCGCACATCTCTAGAAGATAGGTCCGCTTAACAGCCTCTTCATCTCGAAACTCGCGAAACTGCGTCTGATGATTTGTCAGCGTAAAGCCAGTGGTATCTAGGTTCAAATGTCCTGCGGCCAAGCGCGGTCGATCATCATGTATCTGCACAGTCTGGTAAGCTGTATTAGCTCTTCGTGTCTCTTTGCTTCCTATACGCGGTATTTCCGATCGAATTCGCCATTCCGGGTCGATGTACCTTACTTGAGCTGAGACTACCACGACTATCTCCAGTATTCTTCGATGTAATGTCTTAACAACATGAGGCTACGCCTCTTTGCCTGTAAATAGCAATACGGTGGTGTACCTAGCTGGCAATCGGCCAGAAACGGCGGGCAGGACCGATATGATGGGAACTAGCGTACAGCTGCTCTCATATACGCAAAATTAAGGTTTACCCCTGCAAGCGGTTGTCAGTGTAAACCATTTGTAAACCTTGGAGAGCGGCGAGGGCAGTTACGCTGCCGGTTTAGAGAGAACATCTTCACCGACTATTGTTAGTAACAATTCATGGCTATCAATGAGGTCTCGTTCCTTTAAGGCTTGATAGCATTCACGCACCCCAGGGTTTGAGAAAAAGTCTGACGCACCAACTTTAACTCTGCTCCGAAGCTTGTCTGGTCCCAGTTTAAATGCTGTTTCGTCAGCGGTCCGATACGCTCGAATCAAAACAGCCACTTGCTGCCGCATGTAGGCTTCGAATTGGATTTTCTCAAAGTCCTTTAACTCGTTGTAAGAGCGATACGCTTTAACAAGCAATTTCGCGAGACCTTCCTCCATTCTCGCAAAATTAAGCTTTTCCCGCTCAATGCTCCGCTGCAACGTATTGGCAATATCGTTTTGTCTAAAATTCTTTCGCAGCTCAATCACAACAAAGACAAGCGATAACAATATCGCAATCGCTCCTACCAATTGAGCCAAAGCGCCAATCTCAACGATACTCATTCTTCTCTCCCAGCTGATAAAATCACCGATACGGTCATAGGCTGAGATTTAGCCGTTCGCTGCCAGTCTGGGTCAAGTTGGTTGAGTGTACTAACCGCCTTGCAGTAGCTAGTCCTTTGATAGATCGACGACGATCCTATTGATTGGCATCGAGAACCGCGAGATAGGCTGAGATAGCGCTGGATTGGACGGAACCGTGTCTAGCGTCTTAGCAAGATCGGCAAGCATCGTTTGTTGGCGTCCATTTGAGAGAATAAAGCTCGCGTAAAAGAAACCGGCTGCGTCCTCAGCAACGGTGTGGGGGTCACCGTCCATTGACACAACCCCTGCTTCGACAGTGATCTCGCTGTTATGAAAAACCTCATTTATCAACTTTATGAGGCTGGCCTTATTCCGGACCCGCGGGTCCCCAAGATCAAAAGTGCCGTAGCCTGGTAATTCCTCCTCTACATAGCTAAACACTATGTCATTGACCCGCTTGTAGCTTTGGCAAATGTCCGTTGGGCCATCGACAATGGCGGCGAACCGCCCACCAGGCTTTAGCACACGCCTGATCTCTTTTAGTACAGGAATAACCGGGTCCATAAGCGTCAGCGCCCAATGGCATAGTGCTACGTCGACAGAGGTGTCCGGTAATGCGGTCATTGCATCCGCTTGGCCTTCATAAAGTTCAACTCGCCCTCCCGGCAGCCTTTGCTGGGCGAGGTCGAGCTCGTGACTACTCATATCCACGCCAATGAGCCTCATTTCTGGGGAAAACCGACGCTGACAGAGATCAAGTAAGGGCCCCGAACCGCAGGCGACGTCGAGAAGGACGCCATCAATCTCCGGACGGACAGCTTCTGACAACCATCGGTAGCTGCTGCGCCCAGTTTCATCTTTACACAGCGTCGCACAACGTTCTGTGAACCCGGCATGAATCTCATGGACCGCCCTGAGGTGTGCTCGCAAGGCAGACGGGTTAGGCCTCTGGCCTCGTGTCATAATGTCCATCCATTCTGTGCGCAAAATGGTAAGATCGCTCATTAAATTCCTTTCCTATTGGAGGCGGCTGATGGGCTGGCAAAATCAGCCAGCGATGGTCATCACCCAGACTAACTGAGGGAACGCCCAACCGTCGTCATTGCGACAACGGTTTAGGTAATCGGCCAGCGGAGGATATTGGTTCATTGTCGCAAGAGTCATAGTCTCATCGAATAAGCAGCGCTGCTGAAAGCCCTCGACAGCATCGAGCTCGGATGATGTGGCAATGCTCTGATACTCGATTTCCTGCACCGAGACTGCAATGCCGTCTCCTTGCAAAAGTCTGAGGATCATCTCCGCAGAAATGAAGGAAGCCTGGTCGTCCTTGCCGGTCGCACGGAGAAACTGCCGGTGGAAATCGATGTAATGGCCAGTAGCTGCGCTGTGGGCGATTATACCCAGACCGCCGGGGGCAATCGCTGATTGGAATCGTCTGAGCCCTTCCTCCAAGTCTTCCTCTGGAATAGCATAAAGTGCGTGTGTCGCCCACACGATATCGAACCGGTTGGACGGTGGGACGAAATCCTGCAACAAGACTTCATACTCGCCGGCGGCGCGGAACTGCTCAGGCAATGAAGCTTTAGCCTCAGCGATAGAGAAGGCCGAGGCATCCAGCAGCGCGATGTTGATAGGCCGAATCTGGGCGCTGCTTAGGCCGCCGTGGGCTGCCAGAGCATTGGGGAACTTTCCCGAACCGCAGGCGACGTCGAGCAGTCGTATTGATCGGTCGCCAACGCCCGTTTGAATGTCCTCCAGGCATTGAATCCAATTTTTCGCCAAAGCCAGATGGCGGTAATCATCAGTTGCCAGACGATAAAAAGCCTCCATGTTAGACCGACCTTGCTCGGACCAATGACGAGCACTGCGCAACGGCAGATCTGTCAACATACCGCTCCGTCAGAAGTCTCTGAGGTTGCAATGGGCCAGCAGATTGGATTGAGCTTGCTCTTGGCCACATCGCCCGGCCCGACACCTGGCATGAACTTCTGCCAATCCCCAGAAACCATGGTTGGCGCATCTATAACTCGAGCGCCATCGGCATAGTAGGTGTTGGCCAGGACGACCCTGCTGCGGTCAGTTACATTTGGTGCGGCCGTGTGGAAGTTGAGGTTATGGTGGAAGCTGACCTCGCCAATTTCGAAAGGCGTTTCGTCCACGCAAACTTGTTCTCGAGCAAAAGCTTCGGCCACACCCTTATCGTATCCAGTCGTTGATTTCTCAAAATTAACGCTGTCTACGAGCCTCCAGATGTCAATCGGATGGGCAAAGGCCAATGGCCCCATCGCCAACGAGGTCGGCTGAGCCGGAACCCAAGCAGTAACGACATCATGGCTGTCGAGCGGAAAGTGATGATCGTCAAAATGCCAAGGCGTTCTTCCACACCCGGGTTCTTTCGATAGTACATTATCGTGGTAAAGTCGGACAGCGGGAACTGCCAAAAGTTTTGCGCAAATTTGTGCAACTCTGGGGGACAACACATAGGCGCGAAGCAATGGATTATCGAGCCAAACCATCTCGAGGCTTAGAAATCGGTTCTGAATCCCACCATCGATCTTAGTTTTGTAAGCCGCTTCCAACAGGTCAACTAGGACCGCCCTAAGCTTCAGTACTGCGCCGGGAGAGAGAACGGACTTAAGCTTGATATAACCATTTGCCTGGAAGGATTCGATGTCTGCAAGGGATAGAGGGTACGGTTCGCGGAGTTCAGCAATTACGGCTTCATCAGATGGCACAGTGATGCTGGGCAGAGGATTGGCCGTCTGGATAGCCCCCTGTTGCTCATCGTTAACCGCAAGCCCGATATACCAATCCCACCAAGCTTGATTGCTTTCGGTCCACGGCTGGCTAACATCAGTGTCTTCCAGAGGACTGGGCCCAGTCATCAATACCGTTCTCCTAAGGTGGAAATAAACGTCGTCATTAATACGATTATAAAGATTACCTAACAAGTACTTATGATTAGTTGATACCGTATCATGACAAACAGCCGAAACCTGCCAAGATTATTAGCAGTGCCCCTTCCAAATGGGCATTATCGTCTAAAAAGTGTT
>QCEM01000081.1 GCA_003280605.1 SAR116 cluster bacterium AG-355-O21
CTGGCGGGGATATCAGGGTGCGCTTGCTTGGCCAGCCTGCGACCGGCGCCGCCCGGCCGATTTTATATCTTGCCAGTGATTCCGGTCCGGCAGCTTGGCAAGGCGTGCCGTTGCCGCCGCTATCGGCCGATAAAACCCAACCATGGGCAATTATTGATGCGCCAAAAGCATCTTTTAATCTTCGCCTTGACCCCCTTGATCGGCCAGGAACCTTCGATCTTGAGGGGCTAGAGATCACGACTTTGGGGATATTCGATCGGCTGGTGCGTTGGATGTGGTCGGGATGGCACCGGCAATTGACAGGGTATTTCGTACCGCGTTCCTGGCCAATGGTTTGGTGTGCGGGGAATCATCTCCGCTCTGGTGCCGGCGGTCAGCTGATCAGCGCTGGCAGGGATCCTTTTGTCTTGCTATACCCCTTGAAAGACCTGCGGTTTGGGGATGTGGAGGGCGCGCATGTCAGTGCACGGTCGCGTCCTTATCCAAGTGGTTGGGTTGAAATTGATATTGCCGCAAAAGTTACCCAGGGGCGCTTGGCACCAGAACTATTCATCGATACCGGCGATGGTTTTGATCGCCATCCGGCAATTGTTTTTGATCAATTTCATGCGGCCGGCGCGCGGGTATTTTGTTGGCTGCCTGCCGGCATTTGTCGGCTGCGCCTTGATCCTTTTGCCGATTCCGGGGAGCTGCATGTCGAAGCGATCACAATACGCACGTTCACCGGCTTCTCCAGTTGGCGGCGTCGGGGCATGATAAACACCCTAACACGGGCGCTTTTAAACAGTCATTTCGCGGCATTCTGGCGTCTATTCTGTAGCGCTCGATGGGTTTTTGATTGGCGTGCCGGTGATGGTTTAACGGTGGCTGAAAACGGTGACTGGGTGAGCCAATCACTTGATCCGTATTTTTTGCTGTATCCGCGCCACGACGCACGCATTGATATGGCTGAAACAGGCACTGAAAATGATCCGGTCAGCCCGTGTTTCCCGACCGGGTGGGTATCGGTGCGTTTGTCTGCCGAGAGCCGTTCCGGCGATTTGGCGCCGGAGCTTTACGTCGATACCGGCGACGGCTTCGACGCCCAGCCGCCGATCGACCTAACGGCTGTCGGCTTGAGTGATGCCGGCAAGCTGTGCTGGTTGCCGCCGGGTATCCGCCGATTGCGCCTTGATCCTTTGGGCCGGTTTGGGGCTTTTTCAATTTCAGAGGTCAGGATAACTGAGCTCAATCATGTCACGGCGGCGTGGCGGTTACTGCGCGAGGGCGGGCAGGCCGCCTTTCCACGCCGACATGATCCGTTATCCCACCCACTTGGCCTGGAAACTCTGGTTGATCTTGAGCACCGCGTGACACCACTGCCGGTAGTCCGTGATGATCGCCGGCCGATGATGGTAAATATTTTACTGCCGACACTTGATGCCAGCATTGTTTTTGGCGGCTATATCGCGGTTTTCAACTTCATCGTCAAACTCCGTCATTGGGGCTACGCCACGCGCATTATTCTGTGTGATAGTGACCATGTTGATTTTGATGTGTTGCAGGCCAAGCTTTCGCGGTTCCCGGGGGTGGCGGCAGCGATTTCGGAGTCGGAATTTGCTTTTGCCGGCACCCGGGGCGGCGAAATTCGTGCCTCCGGTCAGGATGTTTTCGTGGCATTTTCGGTGTGGACGGGGCTGCTGGCGCATTTCGCCGGCCAAGCGATTGATCAGCAGCGTTTCGTTTTCTTTATCCAGGAAGACGAGCGGATTTTTTATGAGAATAACAGCTATCGCGCGATCGCAGATCAGGTTTACAAGCTGCCGCATGTGGCCATTTTCAACAGCGCCTTACTGCAAGACTATTTCCGATCCGAAAAGCTGGGTGTTTTCAGCGCCGGCGCGGCGGCGGGTGATGCCGCTTCTGTCAGCTATCGACACGCCATAACAGCGATCCCACAGCCCAGCGTCGATGATTTGCGGCGGGCCGCCACGCGGACATTGTTTTTCTACGCCCGGCCGGAATCCCATGCCGCCAGAAACTTGTTTGAGATTGGCGTCTTAGCCTTACGACAGGCGATCGATGACGGCGTTTTCGGTCCCGAATGGCGGTTTATTGCGATAGGGTCACTGGGGCTTTCAGGCGACCTGCCGCTCAGTGCTGGGCGGGTTTTGGAAATATCAACACGGGTAGACCCGGAAAGCTATGCCAAACGTTTAATCGGCTGTGACATCGGTTTAAGCCTGATGTACGCACCGCATCCAAGTGTACCGCCCTTGGAAATGGCATCGGCCGGTATGTCGGTCGTGACAACCACCTATGGACGACGTGACCAACAGGCGATGCAGGCTTTATCCAGAAATATTATCGCGGTGTCGCCGGAAATCGGCGCGGTCGGCGAGGGGTTGCGGCAGGCCGTGGCACGAACCGCTGATTTGACCGCCCGCGTTGCCGGCGCCAAGGTTGCTTGGCCAACCGACTGGAACGATAGTTTTAATGTCACGGTCGAGACGGCGGTGCGCCGTTTGCTCGATGCGGTTTCAACAGGAAAATAGTTTTGCTTGAGGTCACACCCCGAAGATTTGACCCGGTGGTCATTGGTGCAACTGGCGGCTCTGGCACCAGAGCCCTGCGAAAGGTGCTCGAAATCGGCGGTATTTTCATGGGTAACAATGTCAACGTCACAGGTGATGCGATGGCCTTTGAGGGCCTATATGACCGTCATATCAATACCGTCATTCAGCTGACCGGCGGGCTGAACTATGCGGCAGCCGATTTGCCGGCACAGCTGGCACAGCGTATCTGTGATGAGATTGCGGCGGCGGCGCAAACCCATTGCCAAGGGCAGTGGCCGGAGGGTTTACAATGGGGCTGGAAAACGCCGCGGGCAATGTATTTGCTGCCACTCATCGCCGAGGTGTTCCCGCAGTTTCGCTTCATTCATGTGTTGCGCGATGGCCGCGATATGGTGACCGCAGGCAATCAATTGCAGCGCGACAAACATGCCGCCGCGTTGTTTGCCGATGCCGCGCTTGAGGCGGCGGATCCTCGGCTGACTGCGGCCCGGCTCTGGGCAAAGGCCAATGATGACGTGGCCAGTTGGGCGCGGCAGCATTTAGGTGACCGCTACTTGCCATTGATTTTTGAAGACCTTTGCGCTGCGCCGGCAGTCGTGTTAGCCCCCTTGTTTGCGCACTTGAACTTGTCGGCTGACCGGCTTGAGGCGGCGGTTCGCGTCATACAACGCCCGCAGACAATCGGTCGGTGGGCGGAATTGGATGGCCGATTGCGTGCCGAAATTGACGTGGTAATCGCACCATCTCGCCGGCGGTTTGGCTATGAACAGCCATCGTAGCGGCGGCGGCAGGGAGCACAGGGCATGATCCAGATAAGGAAAGCGGCACGGCAAACACCGTTGTTGATCTTTGCGCCATTGGCCCGCCACCGTGACCTCATTCGTGAATTGGTGATGCGTGATTTGGCACAACGTTATCGGGGGTCGCTGTTAGGTTGGGTTTGGGCGGCGCTGAATCCATTGTTAATGTTAGCGGTTTATAGCTTTGTGTTTGGCTATGTCTTTCGGGCACGCTGGGGCGATAGCGGCGGTGATCCGGCGCAGTTTGCCGTTTACCTGTTTGCAGGCTTAATTTTGCATGGCCTTTTGGCCGAATGCTTAACGCGCGGGCCGCGGTTGGTGCTTGATGCACCGAATTTGGTCAAGCGCGTGGTCTTTCCTTTAGAAGTCTTCCCGTGGATGGTACTTGGCTCAGCGCTGTTTACTGCGGTGACCAGTTTTGCCGTTATGCTTGTCGGTGCCGGCTTCATCCTTGGGCATATTCCCTGGACGGTCATCTTCGCTCCTCTGGTGATCTTGCCGTTGTGTTTTCTGGGGTTGGCGTTGGGCTGGTTTTTGGCGGGTCTTGGCGTGTTCCTGCGTGATATCGGCCAGATTGTGCCGCTGATTTCCACGATTTTGCTTTTCATGAGCCCGATATTTTTTCCAATTGAGGCGCTGCCGGAAGCTTTTCGACCGCTGGTTTTTCTCAATCCATTAAGTTTAATCGTTGTTGAACTGCGGGCCGTGGCACTGGAAGGACGTTTACCCAATTGGGAAGCTTTGCTGATCTACGCCGCTGTTGCCTCGGTTCTGGCGTGGGCCTCGTTGGTCTGGTTTCGCCGGATGCGTCCACATTTCGCCGATTTCGTCTGAATAAGGATGGCGGCGATGTTCAATTGGATACGCAGCCGACCGGCGATTTATGTGGTCGAGCGACAGTCACCCCCATGGTCAACGCTCGACGACAGCTATTTCGATGAAATGCGCCAGTTTGCCCGCATGATTGGCCGACCCGAGAATATGATGGTTGATTATGTCCGCCTGTGGGACGCGACCTTTCCTTTGACGTTTTTTCAGGTGCGGGCGCGCTTAAAAGACATTGCTGTGGAATCGCGCCGGCGCATGCGCGGTGTCGAGCGCATTGACCTAGAGGCCGCCGCCACCATTGAAGCGGATAATGGCTGGCTACTTTTCACCGATGATGATGATTGGTTTGCCCCCGATATCGCCGGCCAGTTGCAGCGCCATAGCCGCCGCGGTGACGATGTTGTGATTTGGCGCTCACTGGTTTTACGCGCCGGTTTTGAACGCCGCGCCGAAGACTGCTTTTGCTATACCAATAACTATGCCGTTCGGGGCCGCTATGCGCGCACTCACAGGCAGGATTTCGCCCGCATTGCACAACATTGGCTGGCGCAAGATACGATCACGCGGGAAGCACCGCCACTGCGATATATTGATCTACCATTAAGCATAACCAACCGCCATCCGGCTTCAACCGTCGAACTGGAGCGCGGCTTAGGCGATGATTTAGATGCTCGGCGGCTGCACCAAC
>QCEM01000082.1 GCA_003280605.1 SAR116 cluster bacterium AG-355-O21
TATTGCTTAGAACTCAATGGGTTGGCTGGGTGTTATTGGATTTAATGGCGCACCCAACAGGATTCGAACCTGTGACCTCTGCCTTCGGAGAACAACGTTCTATCCTGTATGTCAATCAAACTGCGCTTTGCAGAGTATTTGCAAAAGTGTGTGAAGATTGTGTGAAGATGATTTTCTTACCTTTTTCAGCGTAAACAACCAGTTCTATCCGCACAAGCATCAATCTCTTTCAACGGCTAAACCATTAAAAAATGGTGTTTTTTTGCGATATATAGCACCTGCGTTTTTGATGGAACTCTGCCTTTCAAAAAGTGGGTTCTACCGCTCGTTTCGCACACGAAATGAGAATGCTGTTTCGTATGCGAAATGAGATAGAAAACCCACCCCTCACTCGCAGACGAATACGAAAATCTACAAGCAAGAGATGGGCTATCAGCGCAGTCGGCTCTATTAACGGGGATGATGTTAGTTAGAAGCCACAGACACAAAATTCACTTTATCTCACGAGATCATTTATCAGCGGTCAACGCTTTCTGATGCTCTAGGTAAACACCCACCCGTCATAATTCTGACCGAGGTAATCAACCATTCCCTGGGTATTGGCGACGACAAAGCCCTCGTATGAAGTGTCTTTCGTCTCCTCAACAGGTGCTTCTCGATCGACGTCTATTGTCATTTCATAGGTTGCTTGTTGGTCTTGGTCGAAGTTCTGAACCTTGAGGAAGTACTGTCCTTCCTCGAGATTTTGATGAATCTCAACGTCGTCACCTCCCCAGTTCCAGGCATATTCGATTTCATTCTCATTCTGGTCATATAAACCTAAGTCGATGTCGTTATCATTTGTTTCGAGATTGATAACCACGTTGTCTTCTTCGAGGACGGTGAATTGATAGACATCTACAGCGTCGTGAGACCCTGAGAGTGTGTTTGATATCTCCATATCTAAGGTGACATCGAAAAGGGATTTTGCCGTCTCAAAACTCTCACCGTAGTCCTCTTGAGACTCTGTAAAACCAGGCTCATCCTCTGTTTCAAAAGCTGGAGTGGTGTCTGACACAGACGCAGATAAGGGAGCGGGATTACCTGACTGAGTGTTATCAGCTACAGCGATATCAACGTTATGCGATTGGTTGTCGGTGAAGGCAAATCGGATGACACCATACATATCAGGTTTACCGTAATTGATTTTCTCAAACTCGATATCTGAGGTGTTGATAAACCCACTCAGCTTGGATGTAATTTGGTCGATTGTTTGCTGGAAGTTGTCTCCACTACCGATATGAAGATCCATCTCGTGTGTTTCACCGTCAATTGTCAGAGATATCTTATCCCCTGTGTAGAAAGCACCACTCAGTTTGAGCTCGAATGTCTGATTGGATTTCTCTGTATCTGTCGGCATCTGCTCGTCGGATGAAGGTGTTTCAGTCTCATTATGGGACATGTCAGGCGTTGACGTATCTGTATCGGGCGTTGAAGTTTCTGTGTCAGTATCAGCTGCTACAGATTCTCTGAGAGTGTTCGTCTCTAACGAGAGATGTGCTGGGTTGCCTGTTTGATTGTTATCGGTGACTGACGCACTCACCTTGTGAGATTGGGTGTCGTTAAATGTGACATCGACAGTTCCATACATATCAGGTGTCCCGAACCCCACCTTAGCAACTGAGACACTCTCGACGTTATCGATAACCTTCAGTTTCGCTTCCACTTGATCGAGGGTTTGCTGAAAGTTATCGCCACTACGAATGACGAGGTCGATGTCGTGTTCTTCCCCATCGACGGCGATAGACACCTTGTCTCCTGTATAGAAAGCACCTTTGATTTTGAGTTGAGTGACTTGTGATTGCTCGACTGCGAGAGATACCGCCTCAGATACACCCTCAGTAGATTGACCATCTTCGTCAGTCGGTGTTCCAACGATCTTATCACCTGTCTTCTGGAGCAAATCGACGAAGCGTTCACGAGTGAGTTTATGACCGAGAATGTCTTCTGCTGCCTCCTGAACGACTGCTGCCGCACCAGCAACTTGAGGAGCGGCGAACGAGGTCCCATTCACAAAATGCGTGCCGCTGACGTTATCGACGGCTACTGCCTGCCCTTGAGCAGCAGCATCCATCAAATGCTTGTCTCGCTGAGAAAACCACGCCAGCTCGTCTGTTGAAGTGGTCGCTCCAACGGCAATCGTCTTCTCGTCCGCAGCGAAGTGAGTAACTCCCTCACCGAAGTGAGTGTAACTGTTACCCGCAGCCGTAACGGTGAAGATGCCTTTCGCATCTAACTTGGCAAACTCGTCTTTGAGGAAGGTATCGGATATCTGAGTGGTATTACCACCGCCCAAACTCATATTAACAGCGGTGATATTGTATGTTTCAGCGTTATCAATCACCCAGTTGAGACTGTCTGATATTGCTCCCCCGTCAGTAAAAAACTTTCCATCACCAAATACCTTCAGATTGATGATGTCAGCATCTATGGCTGTCTTACCGACGATTTGCGATACCTGACTTCCGTGATTGGAACGATGGAAGAACGAACTCTCATCACCGTCAGCAAAGTCATATTCGTAGATAACATCATTCGTTCTGTACTGGTCGTTATACCCATTATCGATGACGACAATCGTTTGACCCGCACCCGTATATTCTTTCATCACAACCTCAACATCACATTGCATGAGGATCAGAGACTCAAAACACATGCCAACTTCAGTATCGTTTCATCAGATGGACTGGAGGATTGATACCAACTGGCTGATTATCTGATTTTTGAGTGTGGGATTTTCGATGACTACCCAAGTCAGCAAACTACCCACCACTATTCCGGACAGAAAACTCACGAGCCACCCAAATCCTTTCGCCTCTTAAATATGTTACGAACTGTTTAGCTTTAAAATATGAACACAAGATGAATGAGCCGATCAGCTTTCCATCTTTTTTCGGAAATGGTCTCTATAGACAAACTTTGAACTGCTCACGTCCATGTAATCAAGGTCACCATCGCTTAATGCGGCAGATGCCCTTCGCTCCATTTCAGCAAATTCTTCTGGGCTTATATAATCTGGGCGATCAAGCGTGAGATGGGCTATCAGCGCAGTCGGCTCTACTAACGGGGATGATGCTGGTTAGAAACCAGTTCCGCTGGATGAGTAGAAAGCAAGCGGTTCGCTATCACTTTCATTCACTGTAGGGGATGAAAGACGCTTGTATGGCGTGCTTCAAAATAGGCGGAAGGTTTTAGACCTTTGCCGTGCAGTGATCCTCGACCATGCCGATTCCCCTCAATCCACTACTTGGAGACAATTACGTCTTGGAATAGATTTGCTGTGACGGTCCCAACAGGACCAAAGTCACCCAGCAAAAGGTCACCAGGCACCACTCGTGTTAAGCCGGTACAGGTTCCCGTCGAAACTACTTCACCCTGTTTCAAACCATCTTTCATTCGGGAATGATTTGCGATCCATTGCATCACTAACAAAGGATTTCCCATCGCAGAACTTCCCAGACCTTCTGCTACCAGTTGACCATTTTTACAAATATGTACCGCGTGATTTGGCAGATCGAAATCCTGCCAATTACCTTGCCAGTCACCAGTGATCAGAGCCACATTTGCACCGCAATCTGCGGTGATAGGAAAGCGCCCCGACGCGGAAAGCCCGCCATTAATTCGACTACCCACAATTTCCAACGCAGGGGCAACAGCTTCGATAGCGTCGATGACCTCGCCAATCGAATACTTGGAATGTTTTGCTGGCAGATCTTTCCCCAGGCGGAAAGCAAATTCACCTTCAACCCACAAATCATGTGTGTCAAAAACTGGGATGCTAGCACCCGAAAAGTACCTGAATTTCTCTGGAATTCGAGCTGCCCCGGGCTGGTCCGTGCCAAGCTTCGCTTGAGCCTCCGGTGATGTCGAACCGACCTTCCAGGCTTCGGATGGAGCACCAAGCAACCGCAATACCTGGGTTTGAAGCTGATAAGCTTCGACCGGCGAGGTTGGAACTTCATTTTGCTGAAAAACCACTTGCTGCCCATTAATTCGCGCAGATGCCAGTCGTTCTGCGATGTCCGCCATCATGCCCTCAATATTCAAGTTCCAGGCACCCTCTTCTAATGTTTTAAATTTACCAAAATATGAGTTTAAATATTTATACTACAGTGAATGTTGTCATAACTTATTGAAATAACGAAATTATAATTTCTGGATTTCAACAGGTAATCTCAGAGTCCCATTATGTAAGAGGTTTATGTCCTCATCTGCTGTTGACCTACCCCCCTTGTCCGCGCTGCCGTAGCACAAACACAAGTAAGGAGTAGGTCATTTTTGAAAGACAAACAAATTCCTTATGAAACTACCGACGTATTATGTTTTATCACGGCGGAAACCTCTGAAACTTCAGTCAATGCCGAACCATTTAATTCAGCATGCTCTTTGATTAATTCCTCGTTATCAGCCAAGTATACACAAAACACCTGATTACCTAGGACGTAGCTCTGCTCTTGCTGAATATTTTTCCCCTCTGCACGCATTTTTTCTAAAACTTCTTCCGATTTTTTGCCTGCATTATTTAAATCGTTCTTCGGCGCGCTCCCAACGCCTTCCATATCTCGTTTAATTAAAAAACGTTTCATATCGACACTCCTTAAATACGGGTTTGTTGAATAACTCAATTATACTGGAAGAACGTTAAAAATCGCTCTTAAAATATGCCTTTTCGCTACTTTGAAATAATATTTTTA
>QCEM01000083.1 GCA_003280605.1 SAR116 cluster bacterium AG-355-O21
AAATTTATCTCGATTGAGGAAGGGAATGCAGGAAATGTAGACAAATCCGAAAAGTCCCCAGAGAATTTCCCCAAAAAGTTTTCCAAAATGCCTACACTACCTAAATTGGTTGGGGGTTAGCGGTGGATCACTGGTTGGATACCGTGCCATTGATCGTGCGCGGATCAGAGACCGTTTGGTTTAGCAAAGTTTGATCGGATATAACCGCCAGCTGCAGGAACTAAAACCTAGCTTTACATGCTTCGACAAAGACAACTTGCGTTGATTTTAATATCACTCCTAGCTTCGGCTTGCCGAAGAAGAGCGGCTACATGCGGTAACTCCACCTTATCATTTCTAATCTTGAGGCATTCGTGCAAACCATGCAAAGCCCAAACGTTTTTTGGGTGCTGGCTCGGTCGAGGCAGTTTCCCGTCAATGCCTAGGTCAGCTTTGTATACAACTTCTGCTTCTTCGTAGCTGCCAACCTCTAAAAGCAAAGCCCCCAACACGTGTCTTGTCGGCTGTGGCCAAGACCAAGGTTCTTCGTAATTAAGGTTATCGTCTAATTCAACGGCTTTTCTAAGATGATTTAAACCTTCTGTTTTATTGCCTGATTTGAAAGCCATCTCTCCTAACATCATTTGGTCAGCTATTTCGAGTACATCACGTGACTTATTATTAAAGAGATGACGACTTTCAGGAACTAGGGCATGTGCAATTGCAAACTGTTCTGCGCAATTTTCTGCTTCTTTATGTTTACCTAAATTTGCATATGCGACAGCCTTTGCATAATAAATAAGTGCGTTTGTTGTGACATAAAGTTTTTTATCTTCGGGTTGCTCAAGATTTGTAATTTCATCCCACATTCCAAATCGAATATAGACATGAGGTGCTGCGGCAACGAAAGTCTCAAAAATATCAGGATACAATTTAACTACTTCGTCAGGCACTTCCCTCCGCAAACGAGAAACCGCTTCAAGAGCAGCCCCTTTTTGTCCCAGGAACATCGCACCGTACATCGCGAAATGCAGATTATGAATACGGTAAAGAGCATAAAAGTTGTCGGCACCTGCGTACAATTTAAATGCTTCATCTACTCTAGCGGCAAGTAAGTTTCTCGACAAAACATTCTGGTAATCTCCACACAATACGTCGATATGAGTTGCCATGTGAACGAGGTGCCCTGCGTCAGGCACCAAATCGGTCAAAATATCGCCATGCTTCAGAGCTTTTTCTGGATGGGGTGACATCTCCATCAAGTGAATATACATGTGCAAAAGGCCAGCATGCTTCCATGCCGATGGGAATTCGTCGAAAGTATTTTCTAAAATCGTCATTGCCTCTAATGCGGAGCCTTTTGGATTTGGTATGCCTTTCCAAAAATTCCATAGTCTCCACGGGGTTCTGTTCATTAATGCTTCAACAAGAATGCAAATTAAGTCGAGGTCGCCAGAATATTCTTGGTAAACAGGTCTCATCGCACTGGCAAAAGCGTCGCTGTACGGTTGGAAATCTTCAACTGTGTGATTTTCTGGATATCTTTGGCTTAACGCCTTAAGCAATTTCTTTTCTAAAACTGGAATGCCAGGCAAGGCCAACCCATTGGCTATAAATTTATGGGCCTTTTCAAGTACAGGGCCTTTTTCATCTGGCGTAAAAACGTCCCAGTGCTTATTATAGTTTGGTCCAACAGCGTATGCTACACCCCAATAGGCAAATGCACATTTTTGATCGGCTTCAATAGCTTTTTCAAAACATGTTATTGCTTCTTCATGGTTATATGCAAACAGCCACACCATGCCTCGATCAAACCAGGTTTGGCTATTTTTGTTATCGCTTACTTTTCTGGAATAATCACCTAAATCAAAATAATCGTTCATGCCATTCTCATCCTTTAATCACGTAAAGCTTTAAAGAGCTAAGGTAGTGTGAGAGTTTCGTATTATATTCGCTTTGGGTGTGTTGCATCAATGCTCTCTTGGCTGCCCATAAGGACGACCCTCCAAAAGGTATCTGAGTTTGGTTCCTTGCGTTTTAAGCTGTAGTCAATACAGGTTGAATTATAGATAGCGATTTATTTCCATCCCACACAACAATGCAGTGGCTGTGAAAATATAAGTCCTCTTTTCTCACTTATATTATCTCTTGCCGCACCGAGGTCCATTTGTTCATCCTCGGTCAATGATTGGTAGGCTCTTCTTAGGTACCAATCATAGATTGTCGGGTCTGTTTTTCTATTTGCTGAGAACAAATAAGGGAACATAATTAAGTCTTTAAACTTGGCATCTGCCATTCGGCCATAAAGTGATTTGTCAGCAATACCAGATGGGCTGATCAATTGAGGTGGAATAATAATTTTACTCCACAACTCATCTTCAACATTTAAATCTAACCACTGTGGCATATCAATAGCGCGAACAACGGTCCCTACAGCGCCGCCAGGCTTAACTACCCGATAAATTTCATTCAATGCTTGGTTGGCGTCACATTCTTCGAGAACAGTAACTGAATAAACAGCGTCAAAAAAGTTATTAGGAAACGGTATTTTGGTAGCATCACTGAAAGTTAAATTAAATTGCCCCACCCCATTAAAAAGATCTTCTGAGAATTCAGTACCTTCAAAATATTTATTTACTTGTATGCCTGCTTCGTCGGCTAGTTGATATGCCCCATTCAAAAGGTACCTGTTTATATCTGCACCGGTTACCGCAAGATCAGGTCTTGAATTTATAGCTTGACGACACAATGCACCCGTACCACAACCTAATTCCAATACCCTTCCATTATTGGGGATCTTCATAAAAGACAAAAGGGTCGAAAACATAGATGTATAGGTTGGCAGAGATGCTCGACCCTCTAATGTTGGGATGAAGCCTAAACTTGGCCCACTAGCGACAATAACGGTAAATGATTTGCAAAGCTCTCCAATTATAGGATCCCATTGAGCAGCAGAGAGCATAAAAGGTAAAAGCACTAGAGCGGGGCCACTCCCCTGTATGGAAAAATATATATCGTCGATTTTCCCATCCTGCGTTGCTTCAAGTACCAATTCATCACCGAAATCAAGATTTAAGAAAAAATTGGATATACCTCCCGCAAGTTCAGAAGCTCGGTCGATCGCGATATCAGTCCAAGGTAAAATTTCATAGCCTTCGAATTTCACAACTTTAATTGTGGGGGCTTGATTTTGAAAATTTAAAGCGGCCGAGTGAGTAATTCCTCTGTCACTGCTGAATACAATAGTTCGTGCAGCGTAAACTTGAAAAGGAGAGCCATCAATTTCAGTAGCGCCTATAAAACCAATACCGGAAACTTTGTCAGGATACTCCTTACAAAGGCTCGCCATATCAGTTGGGATCTGACCTGCTATGAAGGCTTTTGATATATTCAGATGTTCCAATAATTTATTGACCTTATTCATATCTATGTTCCCTCAATACTGCCAGCATTGCCCATTTTTTTATTTTTGCCCCCGCACAAGCTACTAAATTCATGCTTATCGTCGTTACTTAGAAAATCAAACTATTAAATTTTGTTGATTACTTCACGCAGTACACAGCCACTTTGTAGTTTGTTGCTTATATCACTGAAGTTTTCACCACGGATTTTTACTGTATGATTTGATGAGTTGTGTGAGACGAATCCTAATATTGCCAATCAAAGAGTGCTTACATCAGTGAAGAGCGCCATATTTTTTTCAACATCATATGGCCGCTCCAAAAGGCATTCAGGGTCCCACTCGCTCCGTTCAACAGCAAAGAAATCTCCTCCATAAACGTGGATGGCTCCCGTCAATTTCATGAGAGGGTTGGTAACAGAATGGATTATATCCTTCCCCAAGGGAGTAACTTCTCCCTTACCAAGCGAACTAGCCCCAGCTGCTTCTACTAAGCCATTTTGGTGGTTAGGTATTCTCCGCCAAAAAATATTGTCTTCGCGACCAGCATAGACACCGATCAGAGCCCACATTCGATGGTTATGAGGCATAACTGTCATGCCTGGCGCCCATACTACATTGACGATAGTCAAGTCCTCTGAATGATAGATTTTTTGAATGCCACCTGAATTGGGTTCCCCCAAACCACGAAAAACTGAAGCAGGATCAGAAATTGCGCGTTCCACAACCTCTTTGACAGCTTTGTGGGAGGCATCTTGAGCTAATGCTTCCCTGCAGTCGCTAATAAATTGCTCCGGATCAAACATAATTTGCCTCCGTAATTTGTAAAAAAAAATGATAAATTATCTATCCTCATTGCAATAGCCTTATCACAGAGTGTCCTACTGGCTTTTTATTTTGGTGTGAGTGCAAGGTTTGTTATGCCCACGCCCCTTTTCAACATCGGCCCAATGGCAAGCAATTATCCACCGCTGCCCTGGGGCTAATCCACCTTTAATGCCGGGTTTATGACAACAATTTACCTTCTTACACTCATATAATTTGACAAAGCTCAGGTATCGTAACGCTCACCTAGCTAACTTGAGGAGAGTTCCAGGGCAGATTGCCTAGTATGAAATAGTAGCTTGCCTAAATGCGGCCATAAACGAGTTTACAATCTTTAATTCCAAACGTCGTTTTGATGAGCACATAGGGCAAGCTACTGATGACAGATGATTAGATCATCATAACAACTCTGCTGCG
>QCEM01000084.1 GCA_003280605.1 SAR116 cluster bacterium AG-355-O21
ACCAAGACCAAAGACACCTATTCCTTGAAAGGGTTCACGGCAGGCATGAAGATCATTGATAAAGCGTGTGCATCCTGATCCATGGCTGAGCCGACCCCCCGCTTGGCGCCAACCGCGCCGTCATCACAGCTCCTTGCCGCCGGGCAAAATGATTACCGCATTGATTTGCTGGGGCTTGGCCGTGACGCCCTGATCGCTGAAATGGCGCGACTGTCGCTGCCGCGATTCCGGGCCGATCAGTTATGGCACTGGATTTACCACCGCGGCGTTACCGATTTTAATGCGATGACAACGCTCGCCAAGCCGCTGCGGATGGCCTTGGCCGAGACCCATCAAATCAGCCGCTTAGCCGTCTCACGCCGGCAGGAAAGCGATGACGGCACCATAAAATGGTTGTTCCGCCTCGCCGACGGCAATGAGATTGAGACTGTCTTCATCCCCGAAGATGACCGCGGCACCCTGTGCATCTCCTCGCAGGTCGGCTGCACATTGAACTGTCATTTCTGCCACACCGGCACCCAGCGCTTGGTGCGCAATTTAACCGCCGGTGAAATTGTCGGCCAATTGATGGCGGTGTTTGATGACCTGAACGATTGGCCAAGTGGCCGCGATGACCGCTATGTCACCTCGATCGTGATGATGGGCATGGGCGAGCCGTTGTATAATTATGATAACGTCCGCACCGCTTTAAAAATTATCATGGATGAAGCCGGCATTGCATTGTCACGTCGGCGGATCACCTTGTCGACAACAGGCATACTGCCGCAAATGCAGGCTTGCGGCGATGAATTGGCAGTCAACCTGGCGGTTTCATTGCATGCCGTGACTGATGAATTGCGCGATATTCTGTTGCCGATCAACCGCAAGTATCCAATTGCCGATGTCTTGCAGGCCTGCCGCGAGTATCCGCGTGCCACCAATGCCCGCCGGATTACTTTTGAATATGTCATGTTGAAGGACGTCAACGATAGCCCGGCCGATGCCGAAGCCTTGGTCAAGCTGATTGCCGGGATCCCCGCGAAAGTCAATTTGATCCCCTTCAACCCATGGCCAGGTTCGGTTTACGAAACCTCCAGCGATGCTGCCATTGAGGCATTTGCCCGGGTGGTCATGCGAGCCGGATATGCATCGCCTGTGCGCAAACCGCGTGGCCGCGACATTTTGGCCGCCTGCGGGCAGCTCAAATCAGCAAGCGAGCGTCTCCGCCGCAGTCAACGGCAAGACCAGGCCGAAACTGCCTAGATCTCCCAAAAAACTCCCAACTGCGCTGAGCTGACGCTTGAAATTCTGGGCAATAGTGATTAGTTTAGTATTGACGTATTTGCACGATTTAAAGGATCTTACTTATGGCTGTTGAACCCAAATATATGACCGAAGCACAAGCGCATGCAGCTGGGCTCGACCAGGGCCTGCGCAGCTACATGCTTGGCGTTTACAATTACATGGCAACGGCGCTGGCCGTGACCGGCTTATTTGCGCTCGGCCTGTCAATGATGGCGGTCACCGATGGGCATGTGAACAGCCTGGGGATGCTGCTGTATGGATCGCCCTTGAAATGGGTCATCATGCTGGCACCATTGGGCATGGTGTTTTTCCTTTCGGCGCGCCTACATGCGCTGCAACCCGGCACCGCACAAGTTCTGTTCTGGGTATATGCGGCGATGATGGGCATGTCCCTGTCATCGATCTTCTTGGTGTACACCGGCGAAAGCATTGCCCGCGTGTTCTTCATCACGGCGGCGTCCTTCGGGGGATTAAGCTTGTTCGGCTACACCACCAAGAAAAACCTCTCCGGCATGGGCTCGTTCCTGATGATGGGCTTGATCGGGATCATCATCGCCATGGTGATCAATATCTTCTTGGAATCAAGCGCACTGCATTTCGCGATTTCCGTTATTGGGGTCCTGGTGTTCGCTGGTTTGACCGCCTATGACACCCAGCAAATCAAGGAAATGTACATAGAAGGTGAGGACAGTGCGACCGTGACCAAGAAGTCGATCATGGGTGCCCTTCGGCTGTACCTGGACTTTATCAACTTGTTCATCATGCTGCTAAGCCTGTTCGGTAATCGCGAATAGACCCGCAGATCACAAACCTTATGAAGCGCCCGCTGTGCACCTGGACAGCGGGCGTTTTATTGCCGCAGCGCACAGCCGACCCACAGATTAAGCGCAGGAACGTGCAGGAATATTTTTTGCTCTGCCGCAATGCGTGCTAGGGTTTAGAGCTTTCGTACTATTTGCATGTGGGTAGATTCCGCGCCATGACTTTACACAATGCCTTTTTGCTGTTTGTCCGTGGCCGCCGGCTCATAGCTATGGTAGCAGTTTATGCCGCGCTTCTGGTACCGTTATCGGCGTGTAATATGATCCAGGGCCTTCTGGTCAGCACCGATAGCGAGCGCGAGAAAATGCAACGCATCGCCCGCGATGTGATGGCGGCGCAAACAACCCGCCTGATGGCGCAAAGTACCCGGGCCGCATTGGCGAGCCAGAAATTAGGGGTGCGTGTCAATTCATTGCAGGCCGAACGGGACAGTAAGCTGGATGTCGTCAACGACAAATTAGCTGACCTGCAGCAGCGATTAGATGCTGTTGCGGCGGCCCGTAAGGCCGAAAAAACATCGCTTGCAGAGATCAAAAAACTCCGCCGGGCGCTGGCCAACGTGAAAACGGAAATTCGCCACGATGACGAGCATGAACGGCTGATGGAAGCCAGTTCACGAGCTCGATTTGAACGCTTAGAGCAGCGCACCAGTCAAATAAAATTCCCGCCCTCAAGCGCCGTGATTGGCGTCCATCTGGCCTCCTATCAAAGCGCCGAAGACGCACGTAAAGGCTGGAAACTGCTGCGAGCAAAATACAATATCGCCCTTGGTGGCTTGGTTCCGCACTATGTTGACGTCGATACCGTCTCGGGTCCCTTCATCCGCCTCATGGTCGGCCTTGGCTTCCCGCGCAGTGACCTCAATAAAATTATCACGGCGGTGCGCGCGGGAGGAGATTATTGTATGGTCATGCCCTTGCCTTATGGGGCAATCGTTAAATCCTCTGCACCAACATCCTGATCTTTGGCGTGTGATCGCCTCACAAACAGTCAACACAATGCGGTGCTGCGATCCGCAGCCGGCTTTGCTCTTACAAAGGAGTTTTCATCATGCGCATGCGTGCTGCCGTTCTTCGCGATATGGCCACCCCTCGCCCTTATGCCGATAGCCAGCCAATCCAGATCGAAGAGGTTGACTTGGCGCCGCCGCGTGAGGGCGAAGTTTTGGTGAAAATCGCCGGTGCCGGATTATGCCATTCGGACCTTTCTTTGATTAATGGTAATCGGCCGCGGCCGCTGCCGTTGGTGCTGGGCCATGAGGGTGCCGGTGAGGTGGTTGACATTGGCCCGGGGATCCGTGACCTGAAGGCCGGCGACCCGGTGGTGTTTCAATTTTCCGCCAGCTGTGGGCGCTGCATCCGCTGCCAAGAAGGCCGACCGCAAATTTGTGAACGCCACCGCGAAGCACGGGCCGTTGGCGGTCTGATGGGCGGCGGGAGCCGAT
Source organism: SAR116 cluster bacterium AG-355-O21 (assembly GCA_003280605.1). Taxonomy (GTDB): domain Bacteria; phylum Pseudomonadota; class Alphaproteobacteria; order Thalassobaculales; family Thalassobaculaceae; genus TMED26. The sequence goes on from QCEM01000084.1 coordinate 3,551, forward strand.
TGTCGAGCCCAAGCGGCGAGGTTTTAGAGCACCATTCAGGGGTGTCCTGTTTTGCCGAATACGCGGTGGTTGATCGCGGCTCGGCGGTGAAAGTTGACGGTGATATCGCCCTTGATAAAGCTGCCATCTTTGGCTGCGCGGTGATGACAGGCGTTGGTGCGGTGGTCAATACCGCCCGCTTGCAGGCCGGCGATAGCGTGGTTGTGATCGGCCTTGGCGGGGTTGGCCTGAACGGTCTTTTGGGTGCCGTGTTCTCTGGTGCCGGGCAAATTATTGCTGTTGATACCAACCCTGAGCGGCTGGCTTTAGCCCAAGAGCTTGGGGCCACCGATGTGGTTGATGCCGGCGACCCTGAGCATATGGACAAAATTCTTGACCTCAGCCATGGCGGCGTCGATTTCGCATTTGAATTCGCCGGCCGCACCGAAGCTTTGGCGATCGCTTATGCATCACTGCGGCCCGGGGGCAGCGTGGTCACCGCCGGTTTGCCGGCCAGCGATCAAAGTTTTTCATTTTCGCCGACCGAATTGGTTGGCAGTGAAAAGTCGATCCTTGGCAGCTATATGGGCAGCTGTGTGCCGGTGCGCGACATCCCACGCTTCATCGACCTTTATAAACGCGGCAAGCTGCCTGTTGACGCCTTGATCAGTGACACCATTGCCTTGGATCAGATCAACGCCGGCTTTGACCGCTTGGCCGACGGGACCACCATCCGGCAAATCATGGTCCCGCATGTCGCATGATCCGGCACGCTCAGGATGGCTTGCTTAACGCCAACGACAGGGCGCTGATGAAGGCCAAGGCAGCAAGTCCGATATAGGCAATAAGATAATCGCCTGTGGCGGCGGTAATCAGGCTGAATACAGCCGGCAGCACCAAGACGCCGGCAAACATCGCTGCCGAGCCAAGCGCCGTCGCCTCGGTCCCTCGGGCGCCGCCCAAGCGGGCATATTCGCCATAGGCAATGCCGGTGTAACCGGCGGCGCTGATCCCTGCGGCGATACA
>QCEM01000085.1 GCA_003280605.1 SAR116 cluster bacterium AG-355-O21
CGCCATAGACGACGTCGTCACCGGCACCGGCAGTAATGGCATCATCGCCGAGACCACCGGAGATTTGATCATCGCCGCGACCACCTGAGATACGGTCATTACCGCTGCCGGCGTTAACGACGTCATTGCCGTCACCAGCACGCAACAAATCACGTCCGGCGCCACTGCTCAGCGTATCATCACCAATACCGCCGAGGAGCGTATCCTTGCCAACCCCACCTTTTAAAAGGTCATCGCCGCTGCCGCCATCCAGCCTCGCCCACCAATTACTTTTGACGTTGCGGGTTGCATCCAGGGTATCGTCGCCGGAACCACCCCACATGAAGGTGGCCCCTTCGTCGGTCAAATAGTCATCACCGGCACCACCATATAAGCGGTCATAATGTGAGGTGTCGCCGTCAAGCGTATCATTGCCGGCCCCGCCACGAAGCGTGTCAGTGGCGTGCCCCCCGTTCAGAACGTCGTCGCCGCTGCCGCCGCTTAATGCATCTTTGCCGCCATTGCCCGGCAGCGTATCGTCACCGGCATCACCTTTGAGCGTATCCTGACGGTTGCTGGCGACGATATAGTCATCACCGTCGCCGCCGACCAGCTTACTGTCCAAATGACCGCTGTAAATTGAATCGTTGCCGGCACCGCCGGAAATGTTGTCGCTGCCCATAACCCCATAGATTTTATCGTTACCGGCACCGCCATGGATTGTGTCATCACCAGCGCCGCCGTTGAGAAAATCATCGCCGCGACCACCTGAGAGACGGTCGTTACCGCCACCGGCATCAACAAAGTCATTGCCGTCACCGGCATAGATCAAATCATCGCCGACATCGGCGAGCAGCGTATCATTTCCAATACCACCGGTGAGCGTATCCTTGCCAACCCCGCCTTTTAAAAGGTCATCGCCGCTGCCGCCATCCAGCCTCGCCCACCAATTACTTTTGACGTTGCGGGTGGCATCAAGGGTATCGTCGCCGGAACCACCCCACATGAAGGTGGCCCCTTCGTCGGTCAAATAGTCGTCACCGGCACCACCATATAAGCGATCATAATGTGAGGTGTCGCCATCAAGCGTATCATTGCCGGCACCACCATAAAGGGTGTCGCGGCCATGGCCGCCGTCCAAGACATCATCGCCGGCCAGTCCATAGAGCAAATCATTGCCGCCACGGCCGAGGATCGTTTCAGCCTCGTCAGTGCCTCTCAAATCATCGTTACGGTTACCGCCAACGATCATCTCGCTCGCTGCTTCTTCGAGCAAAGGTGTCAAAGCTGGAAGCGCTTCAGCTTTGTCGGTAGATTTATCATTCGTTGCCATACGTGCATCTCCACATAAAAAGCTATGATCATCCGGCTCAAATCAACAATCAATATGAGGACCAAAAACACCTCCGCCACAGCTGCTTATGTAATCGAAATTTATATTTTTTTCAATTTTTGGTTGTTGTTTGAGATCAACTTTTCGTGATCGGAAAATTACCGACTTTCTTGGAAAAAAACGCTTCCGTCGGACCGGCGGATGCAGCGACCGTCGCTGGCTTGTCGGTGCTGATATTCAGCCTGATTTATCGCCGGTCAAAGACCGTCGTTAGCGCAATGGGAAGCCTAGTCTGCGGATGATTTCCTTCAGCCGATCACGGCCCTTCATTGACTTAATTGGCCCCATGCGTTCCAAGACGCGGGCACTCCAGCTATCGACCGGCATATTTTGACGGCGAGAGAAATTGCCCATTTCAACGTCGTAAGCGGCCCGCAGCTGTGTCTCGTCGGCAACCCCATAGCGTTCTTCAAACAACACCGCAGATTGCGGCAAACGCGGCTTTACCTGACCTTCGGCACCTGCTGCGGCATAGCCCACACATAGCCCAAAAACCGCCATGGTTGCCGGTGGCAGCCCGAGCATTTCGGCAACGGCTTCAGGTTGGTTTCGCATGGCCCCGATATAGACGGTCGACAGGTCAAGGGATTCAGCGGCGATGACCGCATTCTGCGCGGCCAAGGCAGCATCAATCGCGGCCACCAAGAAAGTCTCTAGATAGGCGGCACTTTCCATTTCAACGTCAGCTTCAGCGCCCACCCGTTGGTTGCGCGCCAGGTCGGCGATCCAAATCAAAAACAGAGGGCATTGCTCAATATGCTTTTGACCACCGGCATATTCGGCCAGTTTGGCTTTTTTCACCGGATCAGTAACAGCAACCACAGACCAAGCCTGCAGGTTCGAGCTGGTTGCGGCCGATTGCCCGGCGGCAACCAAGGTTTCCAAGGTCCCCGCCGGTAGCGGATCAGGCGCGTAAGCTCGCACTGAGCGGTGCGATAGCAGCAACGACAGATGGTCGTTCCATGGCCCGGCCGGTGGAATTGCCGCACCATATCGGGCCACAAGCGATGCCTGCCGGTCAGCGGCTATGTGCTGCTGCGCCGCCGGTTGGTCTGGCTGTTTGGTCATCGAAACCTCACGTAAAGACGGAATTCATCGGTGCTATCATAAGCGTGATCGGGTGAATTGCCTTAACAATTTATCTGCCGCCTGAAAGCGATATTCTGCTTTAGATGAAGTAACCTTCATTCAGCGTTGAGGTGACCCCTGTCAGCGTCAGCGTATCACCGTCACTATCGGTCAGCACCAAACTGCCACTTATGATGGCTTGGTTTATGGCGCTGAAGGCATCAAGGGTTTCGATGCGATCCTCTGCCGGCGAAAAGTCCTGGACCACATCATTGCCCTTCGAAATCACAAATCGGTCAACGCCATCACCGCCAAACAAGGTGTCATTGCCGCGATTGCCGTCGACCCGGTCATTGCCAGCTTCACCAAAAACCAAATCGTCATCCTGGCCACCAAACATGCTGTCGTCGCCAACACCACCATACAGCGTGTCGTTCTGCTTATTGCCATATACCTGGTCTGCGCCGGTGAGACCGAATACCAGGTCGCTTTGCTGGCCGCCAAACAGTGTATCCAAACCGGCACCACCGACAATTCGGTCAGAATCAAGGTTGCCGTAGATCAAATCATTGCCGCTACCACCGCTGAGGGTGTCGGCGCCGGCACCGCCGCTGAAGCTGTTACTATAGCTGTCGCCGCTGAGATGATTACCGTCGGCGGTGGCGGCCGTTCCCCAAATTTCTTGTAAGGCTTGCACATCCAAAGCCAAAAAGTCCTCAGGGCTCCAGGAATTATTCCAGCCCATGATCGTGATCCCGGGAAATTCGGTTGCATCGCCATCAACCCAGTCCCCGTCATCGGCGTCAAAAGGATGCTCCAGGCCAAGCAAATGGCCGACTTCGTGGACAAAAACACTTTGCCAACTGGCCTGGCTCATATAATGGCCGGTGGCGCTTGGGACCGACATTGATGTCATGGTTATGGTCCCAAGTGTGGCATTTGAGTGGTCGCCGTAGAGAGCAAAATTATCTGCGCGGCCATGGACATACAGGTAGAAATCAGCATCCGCGTAGTGCGACGTCTCAACCAAATTCAGGTTCACATGAATGCTTACGTTGGCGACCGTTTCTCGCATGGTCGCCAGTTCCCACGCCGAGCCACCTGGACTGGCAGCGCTAAATTGCGGCGTCGTTTCGCCTGCCGGCGCAATGTAATACGTTAAGGTGTTGTCACTGCCGGTTATGGCTTTCCGCGTCGCGATCTCGGCCGCGCTCATGACTAATGTTTGAGTTGTTACAACGCTCATGGCTTATGACCTAAAATTTTTTTGATTTATCCATTTTTCGAGAAGCTAATATTTAATCACCATGTACAAATGACAGCAACTTATCAATATGGCTAAAGGTCATCGGCAAATACAGACAAATGAGCCGCCAAGGCTGCGTTCAATGCGGGGTTTTTTGAAGGTAACACGCGACAGATGCCCGACCGATCAAAGGCGGCGCATGCATTGCATTAAGCACCGATGAGACCGCATGCCCCATGGCTTTGCTGGTGATCGAACAATGTCTCCAAGCCGGCCCGGCCACCACAGGCATTGGCGGCACTATCGCCGCTTAGGGTTGCGGCGGCGGCCGGTCAGCTTGTCGAGTTGTTTTAACACAAATAATCTACACCAAAAATGCGCGATGGGGCCATCGGGACCCAGCGTTATGCTAACGACTGATGTTACACTTGGTGAAATAAATGGTGCCCAGGGGCTGGGTTCATTCCCTTGAAAAAGCACCATCACCCGTAGCGTCTAAGCTATCTCAATAGGTTAGCCGGGAACTTGGTTGGATCAACAGGTAAGTTTTGTACATCAGTTTGTACATCACCTGGCTGACCCAGACTTTACTAAGCGATCACAGATGCACCCGGACCGACCCCGGGGCGGTAGCCATGGCTCTGGTTGGGGTAATGGTTAATCCGATCACCGGCACTTAACCAAAATCACCGTCAACACTTTAGGAACTCATATAAGACTCACTGAGACCTATTAACTATCTAACGTAGGTATGTAGCTAAGACTGATCTAATGCCTATGTATGACTCTT
>QCEM01000086.1 GCA_003280605.1 SAR116 cluster bacterium AG-355-O21
TTTTCAGAGGCGACGGACCTGTATCTCCGTTTGAAGGGCCAGGGCAAAGCCGAGACCTTCCATCGTGCTGCAGCACGCGCATGCAGGTATCTGGCCGAGGTAGCGGGCGACAAGCCACTGTCTGGCTATGTGAGAGCAGATGCAGCCAAGCTACGTGACAGGCTTGTTGAGAATGGCCTCGCGGGGAGCTCCGTGGCGCGTCTGTTCACAACCGTAAAGTCCATCTTCAACTTCGCATGCATGGAGACAGGCCTCGACATAAAGAACCCGTTTGCAGGCCTTTATCTCGACCGGGAGCAAGGCGTGTCAGTACGCAAGCCAATACCCGTGCCTGTGATCAAACGAGTACAGGCAGAGTGCGTCCGTTCTGATGACCCGCTTCGTTGGGCCACAACCCTCCTGTCTGATACGGGCATGCGCTTGGCTGAAGTGATGGGTCTGGGGATCTCAGATATCCACTTAGATTGCACGACTCCATTCATCGACCTCACGCCACACCCATGGCGCCGCCTGAAGACAGAGAGTAGCGCCCGTAAGGTGCCCTTAGCCGGTGCCGCTTTATGGGCAGCGACACGTATGTGTGACAGTGCTTCGTCGGAGTACGCATTTCCAAGCTACATTCGCGATGGCACGTGCCTCTCGAACTCAGCAAGTGGCGCCCTCAACAAGTGGCTCAGGAAATACGTGCCGCCGGGCTGCACCGTTCATAGCTTCAGGCACTCAATGCGTGACCGACTGAGAGCAGTAGAGTGCCCTAAGGATATCGTAGATCAGATTGGCGGCTGGGCACCCGTATCCGTCGGCGAAGCTTACGGAGATGGTTACCCGCTTGAGGTTCTATCCAAGTGGATGAAAGCAGCTTGCGATTAAGGACAGGCCGGGTGCGATACGTGATGTGTTGACGAACCATATTTTCGTTGGAACGCTTATACGTACGCGAGCAACGGCCATCACCGGCAACGTTTGCTGCGTTTTGTATGAAGGAGATCAACGTATGTGGATATTCACATCTGGAGGCTTTGTTTCAATCGTCGAGAACTACAACCAACCAGGCTTTCTTCTCGTTCGAGCTAGGAAAGAAGAGCATCTAAGAGAATTTCTATCTGCCCAAGGCCAACTTGATACTACCGATCATGAGATATCTGAAACGCCTGGGCGGGATTACCGCTGGAGAGCTTCGGTAACCGCGCAAGAACTAGAGGAGATCTCACTCCTAAACGTAAGAGCGATAACGTACACTAACTTTAAAGACTCTATTCGTGATGGCGAGTACAGACACGTTGTTTCCGATGTTTGGACTGCAGCCGGGTCACTGCAAGAGGGAGGGCCATACGGTATTGGTCGCAGTTCCTCTGCGTATGATAATTATTCTGGTGACACGGTGCTCTGATTGGGAATTGATGCAGCGCTGAGCCATAACGGTCGCCTCGGATTTGGCCTGGTCACCTTGTGGCCGGTCAGACCGGGTAACTTCGCCACCAAGACCTGACAAAGCGCCGTGATTACAGTGTGTTAAGAGGGATGACTGGTGCCCAGGGGCTGGGTTAGATGCCCTGGCCCGGCGCCATCTGCACTGCATTACCGCGCAAACCCTAGGGTAACGGCTGCCCCATCACCGTCAACAGGCACGTAAGTTACTACCCTTCTTACTACCCTACGTGACTAAGCGACCCCACCAGGGCCACCCCACCCCGTACCGTATTATATAGACACACCCTCCAGCAGATTGGATGCCGCACGCGTCAACCGGCGCGGTGGACGTATTTGGTGGAACAGGGCTTGAGGATGCACTCTTAAGTAGATTAAATATATCTACAATACTCTCAGGGCGCGTTTTAAGGGGTGCTGGGCAGGCGCTGGGGTATCGGCTGGTAGTGATTGGTGCGGAGAGGCGCTTAGAGGCCGTGTACGGGGCTGTGGGGGCGTTGTCCTGAATGCTGTCCTAAATTAGCATTTGCGAATAGGCCAAAGATGCAAACGGATACCGGTATCGCGCCGCAGTGCTTTGGATTTTTATGCGTACAGATCTCTGAGGAGTTCGAACGATGATTAACTGGCCAAACGCATTCGTGATCGTGGTCACAATCTGCGCCGGCGGGTTCCCAGAACGGCACTTTTAGGGTAGGAATTGTACAAACGGTTCTAGGAGTGCTGATCGCGCGCTACCGCCACATATCCGCATGGTATGATAATAGGAAAACAAAAATGGCCATAAGCTCCGCCCTTGAAACAATCCTCTCTAAGAAACGCGCACATCCTTATTCTGAAAAACAGTCAATTGAGGACTTGCGCGCTGAACATCAACTGGCCGGCGCTGCCGTACCACTACCTGACGGCACAGTGTGTGAGGCAGTTGACGCAGGCGGTGTTCCAGCTGAATGGATATCGTTAGGGAGCCCTAGAGAAGAAAACGTGTTCCTATTCATCCACGGAGGCGCATACTATCGTGGTTCTGCTGCGGCAACCCGCGCTACGGCAGCGCGTATTTCCGCTGCCGCTGGTATGCGGTGCCTATCTATCAATTACCGTCTTGCACCTGAACACGTTTTCCCAGCTGCAATTGACGACACTTTTACCTCTTATAAATGGCTCCTCGAACAAGGCGTAACACATGACAAAATTGTGGTTGGTGGCATCTCGGCGGGTGGAGGTCTGGCGCTAGCTCTTTTGTTGAAATTAAAGGAAACGCGTGAACTTCAGCCGGCGGGTGCGGTGCCGATGAGCGCATGGACCGACCTAACACAATCCGGAGATAGCATGCACGCCAACGCCAGCAGCGATCCTTTCATCTGCAAAGCATATCTGGACCGAATGGCGAGACAATACCTCGACGGTGTGGAGGCAAAGACAGCCCTCGCCTCCCCGCTGTTCGGCGAACTTTCTGGATTGCCACCGATGCTAATCCAAGTCGGGACTGCGGAGAGCATGTTTGACGACAGCCAGCGATTCGCTGATCGCGCGCGGGATGCCGGTGCGGAGATTGAATTTGAACCTTGGGACGATATGTTCCACGGCTGGCACGGCAGCGCACACGTGCTGGAGGATGCACAGAAAGCCATCGACAGTATTGGTCGTTTTTGCCGAAAAATATTGTGAAGAAACTTTGGCCCTAACCTAGACGAAATCGACCGCATACTCCTCGACGAATGACCACCATCGACACCACGAGCGCCGTGTTTAAGGATACGATCATGGCCTACAGTTCAGTACGCCAGGCCAGTGAGATGGATCACCCTGCGTTCATGGCCGCTATGCAAGCGTACGAAGGCCATCAGCCTGATAATAGTGAAGCTGGCTGGGTGGTAGGCCAGATGATCCTCATCGCCACTGAGCGGGCGACAGAATGGTTTTGGAAAGGAGTTGGGTGATGACCGAGAGTAAAAAAAGTATATACCGTGGTAATAATCGTCTCGCATGGGTCACCGGGGCAGGCACCGGAATTGGGCGATCAGTTTCAAGCGCATTAGCAAAAAATGGGTGGCGAGTGGTCGCCAGCGCCAGATCACTTCAAAACTTGAACTCCTTGCGTGAAGAGCATCAACCAGGAATGATTTTGCCAATCCCACTGGATGTCACAGACTGTAATGCAACAGGTGTGGCAGTTAAAAATATTGAGGGCGACATCGGAGCAATAGAGCTGGCAATCCTCAATGCCGGCACCTTCAAAACGACCCCTCTGTCCGATTTCTCTGTCGACGAAATGATGGAAATTTTTGAAGTAAACGTATTCGGTGTGGCGCGTTGTATCAGGAGCCTTCTGTCAACATCAAGGCGATTAAAAACGATCGCAGTTATGGGGTCATTAGCTGGTTACCGAGGGTTGCCGAAGGCTAGTAGTTACAGCGCCAGCAAAGCAGCGCTCATAAACTTTGTCGAAGCTATACGTCCGGAAGCTGTAAAGCGTGGTATCAACTTATCTATGGTAAACCCTGGTTTTGTTAACACTCGTTTAACACCAAGCTATATCCCGCCCATACTTGGGATTTCTCCAGATAGAGCTGCGCAATATATCCTGGATGGATTGGAGCGAGAGCAGATGGAAATTGCATTTCCCAAATCTCTTAGCCAGCTAATCCGGTCTACCCGTCATTTCCCAGATGATTTATATTACAAAATTAGCCGGCGTTTTGTTTGAAGTTAAATTTGCGGATTAATTCATTTTGAGTTCAACCGAATGAGATGAAAAGCGACGTCGCTCCCAATCCTAACTTATTTTATATCGGCGCGTATGATTCATATAAATTTGTCGAGGGTCTATTACCCACCTAAATCACTGCGGATCTGCAGGATGTTTTTGGCGGCTATGCTTTTATAAATTAAATAAAATTATTAGTTTGAAAGACCTCTTGGTCAGACCCTAAGAGGTAGCCCGAGGGCAACCGATACCTCGGGCTTTCCAACTCTTCAAGCATTCGAACTGCCAAT
>QCEM01000087.1 GCA_003280605.1 SAR116 cluster bacterium AG-355-O21
AGTTTGCCCAGCAGTGCATCCCGCTCTTTGATCACGGATAAAAGCCGGTCTTTGACCGCACCGTCACCATTTTGCAAGGTCACGATCCGTTGCTGCAAACTCGCCCGTTCCGCAACCGCGTCGGCAAGTCTGCTTTCTAGGGTGTCACGCTGCTGGCTGACAGCATTCAACCGGGTTTCCATTGCATCCCGGGTTGCCAGCGAAGCTTGCAGATCGGCCGAAAGCTGCGTCACACTTGCTTGCAATTCAGCACTGTTTTCGCGCTCCAATGCCAGCAGGTCGGCAAGTTCAACAACTTGCTGTTGGAGCTGCGAGAGAGCCTCATCGCGGCCGCTGAGCGCTTGGGTTAAATAAAATTGCGCGACGATAAAAATCATCAAAACGAAAATGATGACCATCAGCAGGGTTGCCAATGCATCGACGAACCCTGGCCAGATGTTGGTGTCACGGTTTGATCGGCGTTTGGCAAGGACGCTCATATTACAGCTTCCAGAAGATGAAAGATGTGCGGGTTATCAATTTTCATTATCCGCTAAAGCGGCAATCGTCCGGGCCAATATGCGGATTTCTTGACGGATCTCTTCAACTGCGCCGGTGCGACCGGTGTTGGTTTCTTCAATAAGCCGGGCCATTAAAACTTCGATATTTCGTAGATGCCCCCGGCTGACATCATCGCGGCCTTGGCCCGGATGATCAGCAAGACGGCTCAAGGCACGTTTGACGTCGTTTTGAGTTTCACCCATTTCGCCAAGGGTAATATTCTGGATTTCCAAAAGGTCGCCGATCCGCGACATGCGCTCATTTAGCTGCGTCATTTGAGCGGTTGCTTGGCGGCGGTCTTCTTCATTCCGCGACATCACCCGCTGCAGCTTATCGAGGCTCTCGCCGGTTTGTTCGATCAGGGCTTGTTGGTAAGCTGTTGCCGAAACATCGCCCTCGGCCAAAAAGGCGGTACCGGATGACAGCCGCGTCAAACTCGACAGCCATTCCTCCAGCTCGTTATAAAACCGATTTTGTGCTTGGCCTAACTGCAGGTCTAGGAACCCCAAGATAAGTGACCCTGCGAGGCCGAAAAGCGATGAGCTGAAGGCCGTCGCCATGCCGGCAAGGGGCGATTCCAAGCCAGATTTCAAATTCGCAAATACATCGACAATATTGCCTGTTTCAATGGTCAGATTGCCAATCACGTCGGCAACGGCGCCGACGGTTGCCAGCAGCCCCCAAAAGGTTCCCAAAAGCCCCAGAAAAATAAGCAAGCCGATCAGATAGCGGGACAAATCACGTGATTCATCTAAACGCATGGCCAAACTGTCCAGCAGCGAGCGCAGCGACAGCGTTGATAAACTCATTTTATCTTCGCGCTGCTCGCCCAACATGTTGGCAATCGGGGCCAGTAATCGCGGCGTGGCAACAACCGACAAGCCAGGCTGTTGACGGCGGAAGGTCTCAATCCAATTGACCTCGGGGCGCAGCCGAATAACCTGCCGTAGGGAAAATACAATGCCAATCACCAAAGCTGCGATGATCATGCCGTTCAGCGCCGCATTGGCCATAAACGCATCAAACAAGGGTGCAAAAAGCAAACCGGCTATCGCCATCACGACAATCAGAAACCCAATCATACGGATCAGTGTTTGTGCTGGATTGGTCACATCATGTCCTTAGCGATTACAACAATAAGCAGCGCAGACACTATCTGATTAGTTCTTAATGCGCTTAATATCGACTCGATCTCGTGGTGTTGATTTTTCGCGGTCGCCAATAACTTCCAATTTCAAGCGGCTTTTCTTAAAGCCGGCATTGGCAAGCGCTTGGCGGACTTTAAGTGCCCGTGACAAAGCCAATCGGCGGGCATTTCCGGCGCCAAGTTGGCGGCCGTCAGCATGCGCGCGGATCCGCAGGACGACGGTGCTATCAGCACCTACGCCGGCAATAATTTTTGCGATTTGTGCCTGCGCATTGCTGGTCAGTTCAGCTTCGCCATCACCGAACAGGATTTGCCAGTCTGATCGGCTTGCCGCTGCTGGTTTGCTGGTTGCCGGTTTTGCCGCTGCCGGTTTTGCGGCAACCGGTGCTGAGGCACTGGTGGCGCGAGCTGTTTTCAGTGGTTCGACTTTTGGCTCCGGGGCTTCTACCTTGACCGTTGGTACCTTGACCGTTGGTACCTTGGCGGGCGCTTTAACAGCCGCTAAAGGCACCGGCTTTTTGCTCACGGCGGCAACGGCGGCGGGTCGCGGGATGCTTGATTGAACCGGTGCAATCGTGGCGGCAGGTTTAGGAATACGCACGGCCATATTCGGTGAGGCGGTGTTTTCAACCGGTCGCATCGGCAAATTGTCGGGGGTCGAGAAATAATCGCTGCCAGAACCCTGATTTCGGATCAGCAACGCCTCTTGAATATCGCTTGGTGGCAATCTGCCAAGCGTGCTATCGCGCAACAAGCCGGGTAAGGACGGCTTTTTGCCAAGCTGATCCAATACGCTGAGATTGACTTCGACGGCAGGCTTATTGCTGCCAATATATACTGTTGCCCCAGTTTGCGCTTGGGCCGTTCGTGACCCATGGCCAAAACCCGCGACGACGGTCAGCGCCGCCAGCGTGAGGCATCCCATATACCGCATGCAAGTCATCAATCGCGGTCCTTTTTAAATCAGATCCGGCGTAACTATAGCAAACCCGCTGCCTGCGACCAAGGGGGCTGGCGGTTAATTAGCTGCCTTAATTGCTTTTAGGATATCGCGGTGGATCGGCCCGTTGCCGGCAACAATTTCACCACCATCAATGGGCGCCTGTCGGCCTTTGAAATCACTCACCATTGCGCCTGCTTCGCGGGCGATAATGCTGCCGGCGGCAATGTCCCAGGCCTGGATGCCGTTTTGCCAATATCCATCAAGCCTGCCGGCAGCGATATAGGCCAAGTGAAGCGCGGCAGACCCTAGGTCACGAATGGCGGCGGTCTTGCCAGCTAACTGGGTGACGATTTGCATTGGGGCGGCGGCATTATCAACGGCGATCCCGGGCAGGCTGGTGGCAATCACGGAGTCTGCGAAGTGTTGGCGGCTTGCGACACGCAGGCGGCGATCGTTCAAATAAGCACCTTTACCCTTCTCGGCATAAAAAAGCTCATCGCGAAGCGGGTCGTAAATAACGCCGGCGACAAGGTCACCTTTTTGCTCAAGGGCGACGGAAATACAAAAGAATGGGATGCCATGTAGAAAATTGGTGGTGCCGTCCAACGGGTCGATGATCCAGCGTTGGCGCTCGTGGTTTTGGCTTTCAACCACCTCCCCTTCCTCAGTCAAAAAGCCAAAGTCGGGACGGGCGAAGCTTAATTCTTCGCGCAGGATCCGATCCGTTCGAATATCAGCTTTGGAAACGAAATCACCGGGGCCTTTGCGGGATACTTGAAGCTTTTCAACTTCGCCGAAATCACGCACCAAGGGACGGCTAACTTTATAACACGCTTTCGCGATGACATTGATAATTGCAGAGCGCGCGGCCATCTCAAGCCTTGCTCACATAGGTGCCGTCAGCTGGTTTAACGACGATCCGGCTGCCGGCTTCCACATGCGGTGGCACCATGACCCTTTCGCCATTCTCCAAGACAGCTGGTTTATACGACGACGAGGCGGTTTGACCTTTGATAACGGCGTCAGCCTCAACAACTTCCATTTCGACCGTGTCCGGTAGTTGCACCGATAAAGGCTCGCCCTCATAGCTCTCGATGATCACTTGCATGCCGTCTTGTAGATAGGCTTTTTGATCCCCAAGGTTTGCCGCCGCGACCATGATCTGCTCGTAGGTTTCGCCATCCATGAAGGTGATGAAGTCATCATCGGCAAACAAATACTGGCTTTGGCGCTGCTCTAAGCTGACCCGCTCGACCGTCTCGGTGGCCCTGAACCGTTCATTAAGTTTGGTCCCATCGCGGATGTCGCGCAGCTCGACTTGCGCAAACGCGCCGCCTTTACCAGGCTTCACGGCATTGATTTTAACGGCAACCCACAGCCGTTGCTTATGTTCGATTACGTTGCCGGGACGGATCGCGTTGCCATTGATTTTCATGGTTTGGAAGCCTTTGTCGTAAACACTTGACGCGGGCGG
>QCEM01000088.1 GCA_003280605.1 SAR116 cluster bacterium AG-355-O21
CGCTTAATCAAAGACGGACTGCCGGGCGCCGAGGTGACGATCGAGGATCTGCGTGGCGACGGCGATCATTACGCCTGCCATGTTGTGTGTGAAGCCTTCCGAGGTAAAAACCGCATACAACAACACCAAATGGTCTATGCTGCTTTGCAAGGCCGTATGGGCACCGAATTGCATGCACTGGCGCTGCAAACAGCAGCACCGGAATAACCTTCAGGAGGGTTCTTAAAATGTTGGATACCGCAACCCGTGAGCGAATTGAAAGCGAAGTCGGCAGCAGTGATGTGGTGCTGTTTATGAAGGGCACACCTGTTTTTCCACAATGCGGCTTTTCCGCCACCGTGGTGCAGGTATTAAGCCATCTGGGGATCAAGTTTAAGGGCATTAACGTGCTTGAAGATCCGGCCATCCGCGAAGGCATTAAAGATTTCAGCAGCTGGCCGACAATCCCCCAGCTTTACGTGAAAGGCGAGTTTTTAGGCGGCTGCGATATTATTCGTGAAATGTATCAAACCGGCGAATTGATCGAAGCGATGAATACCAAAGGCATCGACATCTCAATCAACGAAAACGCCTGATCGTTGATGCCGGCCGAAATGCCGGCAAACCATAAACATTCCTTGAAGAGACGCTTGGCGGCAGCTATAACGCCGAGCGTCCATCGGTCGGGGAGTAGCTCAGCCTGGTAGAGCACCGTCTTCGGGAGGCGGGGGCCGGAGGTTCAAATCCTCTCTTCCCGACCAATTTTTACAGACACTCAAGCCCCCGCATCGCTTGAAAAAACCCATAACTTGGCTGGTAAACTGTGCTGCAACGTCTGTGGTGCAGGCATTGGTGCGTCAGCGCAGGGGTTATTTTTCCATCAGCGATCCGCACCCCTGAGGGGAGGCTCACAATTGACCGTGCGGTTGCGGACAGCCCGTCGGCGGCAGCGCCGCTGCCGTCAGCACCTGTTGAAGCCGCCGCGCCAAGGCATCTCGGCGTACCGGTTTGGCCAAAACCGGCATCCCGGCCGTGGACCAGGCATCACCGGCACCATCACCGTCGTCCCGCCCCTGCCCGCCGTTATCGCCATCAGCGCCCGCAGTATTGGTTTCATTGGGAAAGCCGGAGGTCAAAATAATCGGCAAATCGGCACGCAGCTTTACCGCCGCCCGCGCCAGACTGCGGCCATCCATGCCTCCCGGCATCACGATATCGGTGAGCATGACATCAACCGTCGCGTCGCGTTCAAGTACCCGTATCGCCGAGCGGGTGCTCTCCACCTGGATGGTTTGATAGCCCATCTCTTGCAGTTGCCGGGCCACCGCCAGACGCAGTGAGGCATTATCCTCGACCACCAGAACAGTCTGCCCGGCACGGCGTTTGGCGGCCCGCAGCGCCGGCGTCACCGCCGATGCCGCAAAAACCTCGCTTGGTGATGACGTGTTATCTTGGTTGACGCTTAGCAATGTCCGCCGATCAAGTACGACGCAACAGCCGGTCAGCAACACCCAAGGCGGGGTTGCGGGCGCGTTGACAGGGATCGCGTCGAAGTCGGCCGCAATCGTTGAAAAAGATATGATCGCCTCCGGCCAGGGCCTGCTGAGCGCGGTAACCAAAGCTTCCGCCATCATCACCAATTGGGTGGAATACAACATCTTTGAATTGGGCGTTCACTCGGGGGGATCGCAGACCGGCGGCACCCTCGGTAAAGTTCTGTACATGATTGAGGAACGGCTTGGCCATCCCATCATCATCGGAATTTTCATCATCGCTGCCATATCCGGTCCACTGTGGGGAGTATTATCGTGATCCTTGCTGAGATCTCCGCCCTTGATCAGATTGTCTTTCCAGCGCTCAGCATATTGCTGCTGATCCCGGTTGTCGCCGCCATCGTGCTGCTGGCAAGACGGCATGACAAATACGCAGCCACCATTGCAATTATCGCCAGTCTTGCCGAGTTGGCCCTTGCTTTGCTGTTATGGGTCAAATTTGTGCCCGATAACGCCGACTTTCAATTTGTCGAGAAAGTCGGCCCGATTGCCGGCTTAGGGATAAGTTATCATCTCGGGCTGGACGGCATTAGCATGTTGTTTGTTCCTGCTACCGCCGCGCTATCGCTTTTTGCGGTGCTGTATACCGATGCATCGGTGAAACACAATGTGCGCGGCTATCTGGCCGCCCTCTTGCTGTTCGAGGCGGTCTTGATTGGTGCCTTCATGGCGATTGACTTGATGCTATTCTTGTTCTTTTTCGCCGTTGAGATCATTCCCAGCTACATACTTATCGCTTATTGGGGAACCGGAGCCGGCAAACGTGCGGCAGCCTCAAATTATCTGACCCATATGCTTTTGGCATCGGCAGCTATTTTGGTTGGCATCGTTTTATTGGCGACCAATTATGCGAGCAGCGCAGATACAGCATTGACCTTTAACTATGTTGATCTGTTAACCACCGCCCCATCAGGGAAAACCCAAACCCTGATCTTTTTCTTGATCTGCCTTGGCTTTGCGATCAAAGCGCCGCTGTTCCCATTGCACACATGGATGCCGAAAATTTTAGAACAAGGCCCCGTGGTCGGCATTGGCGTCTTTCTGGTCGGCATCAAATTAGGCACCTATGGATTTTTGCGGTTTGTCATTCCCTTGCTGCCGGCGGCGGCACAGGATTGGTATTGGTTAATGGCTACCCTCGGCGTCATCAGCATGGTTTACGGGGCGCTGATTGCTCTGGTTCAAGTCAACTTGCGGCGCGTCCTTGCATTTGCCAGCTTGAGCCATATGGGGGTGGTCATGCTGGGCTTATTCTCGCTTAATTTTCAAGGTATGCAGGGCGGCTTGCTGCAAATGATCAATTTAGGGATCACTGGTGCGGGCTTGTTCTTTATTGCCGGCTTTCTGTTCACCCGTATGGGGCAGCCAGATGTCACCCGCATGGGCGGCCTGCAAGGTGTCGCCCCGGTCATGGCTTATCCCTCCTGATCATTGGCCTTGCCGGTGTCGGCATGCCGGGAACAAGTGGTTTCAATGGCGAGCATTTGGTGATGCTTGGGGCCTATCAGCAACACTGGTGGATGGCCGTTGCCGTGGGTCTGGGAACACTTCTCACAGCAGCCTATTTCTTATGGTATTACCAGCGTGCGTTTTTCGGCGAACCGGCGAAAACCAATGGCGTTGACAGCAGCCAATTTCGTGACCTGCAGGTTAATGAAAAGCTAATCGCGACAATGGTTATCAGGCTGATTTTTTGGTTTGGTCTGTATACCACCCCCTTCCTGAAGACCATGAACGGCTCAATTAACACCATTGAACGCCACCTGGTTCAACATCGCGCCGACGCGCGGATGAAGACCGCCAACGCGGCCGCCAAGAGCGCTCGCCCAGGTATCGTCTTTGGACGCGCAACCAGACCTGGAGGGATTGGCCAATGAACGCGATATTCGCCGCCGAGCAAATTGGGTTTCCGATTCTCAGCAGCCTGATCGTATTACCGATCATTGCCGCAATCCTGCTTCAGTTTATCGCCCGTGAGCGCGCGCAAAAACAATTCGTGCTGCTCGCTGCCAGCTTGGAAATGCTCCTGGCTGTGGTCGCTGCCGTTAATTTCTTACCTGACAGCGCCGATTTACAATTTGTCGAGCAACGGGCCTGGATGCCACTGATTGGCGCATCCTTTCATCTGGGCGTTGACGGGATCAGCATATTATTCCTGCCGCTGACGGCCTTTGTCATCTTGCTGACCTTGCTGTTCACCGCCACCAATCATCTGCGGACCAGTCGTTTTTACTGGACAAACATTCTTCTTTTCCAGGCCATGACCATGGGCATTTTCGTTGCCCTCGATTTGGTATTGTTCTTCATTTTCTGGGAACTGACCCTGATCCCGTCATATTTCTTAATCAAACTATGGGGGGTTGGACCGCAGCGCCAGCATGCCGCCCTGAAATACATCATCTATATGCTGGTCGGCTCGGCGCCATTGCTGATTTCCTTCGTTATTCTGGGCGTTAATTATACCGCC
>QCEM01000089.1 GCA_003280605.1 SAR116 cluster bacterium AG-355-O21
CAATTTCGCACGTGCTCTTGCGCTCAGTTAGGCGAAGCGCGCGCACCAGTCAAGCACCTGCCCTTATCTTTGGAACTGTAGCACGAGCATGCCGGCAATCACCAAGCCGGCGCCAAACAACCGCCAGGGCGTGATCGCCAAGGTCCGGTAACCGACCAAGCCGAAGTGATCAATCAGCATGGACGCCAGAACCGTGCCGACAATTGTAGCCGATACAAAACTGGCCGCCCCCAGGCGCGGTGCCAGGGAGAGGCCGCCAAAAACCATCGCCGCACCCAAAATGCCGCCGGTCCAAATCCACGGCGGCGCGGCCAATGCGGCCCGGAATGTAGGCATCGGCGCACCAACCAAGACAATCGTCGTCAACAGGGTGAGCGTGGCAATTGTGGTATTGGTCACAGCCCCCCAAAGCGCATGTCCCAAATAGGCACCGGCATTGGCATTAATGCCGGCCTGCAAGGTTGGGAAACTGCCCAGCAGCACGGCCACTAAAATCAGCACAATCGAGAGTGTTGTCATCACAAAATCCGATAAAAAAGGGAACCTCAAGCACGCATTGGACGCAACGGTTGACGGTCTAAACTAATGTTATGTGGTGCGATAACAAGTGATCCGGCAAGCACCAACAAACGTAATTCAATACGATCAATAGGAGATTAGTCGATGAGTTTACGCAAATTTTTGCTGGCCTTGTTATTTTTTTGGCCGACGGCGGCGAATGCCGGCGAGTTGACCGATGCGGATAACCTGACGGCGCATGATTTCGAATTCAAAGCCATCGACGGCGGCCGCTTAGCGTTGTCGCAATTTGCCGGCAAAGTCATCTTGGTCGTGAACACGGCTTCGCGCTGTGGCTTCACACGTCAATACGCTGATTTGCAAACAATTTGGCAAAGATATCAGGCACAGGGTCTGGTTGTGCTTGGCGTGCCAAGCAATGATTTTGGCGGCCAGGAGCCTGCCAGCAATGCCAAGATTAAAGAATTTTGTGCCGTGAATTTCGATATTGATTTCCCGCTCACCGAAAAGACCGTTGTCAGCGGCGATCAAGCCCATCCGTTTTATCGCTGGGCATCGGACGAGCTTGGTATGCTTGCCAAGCCACGGTGGAATTTTCACAAATACCTGATCGCACCTGATGGCAGCATTGCTGACTGGTTCGCCTCTACCACATCGCCAAGTTCACCAAAAATTACCAACGCGATTGATCAGCTTCTCAGTAAGACCTCGTAGCCGTGACCGCGGTCCCTCGGCCGGCGATCTGGCTGACCGCCAGCGGCTACCTGCCGTTCGCGGCGGCGACTTTGGCGATTTGGCGTTTGCCGCTTGAATGGCGTGACCTGGCGCACATCGCCGCCCTTGGTTATGGGTCTGTTATTTTATCTTTCCTTGGCGGCATTCTCTGGGGGCTTGCGATTGCCGAGCCATCGTCCGCCGCCGCCGATACCGGCGGGCGCCGTGGCCTGTGGTTATGCATTTCGGTGGTCCCGTCACTCATTGGCTGGGTTGCCATCATCATCGCCGGTAGCGCCGGTCTTTGGCTGTTAACCCTTGCGGTGGCGGCGATGCCGGCGGTCGACCTTGCGGCCCGCCGCAGCCAGCTTGCACCGAGCTGGTACTTGCGGTTACGGCTGCCTGTAAGCGTCGCCGTCACGCTGACCTTAGGCCTGGCGGCGATTGGCTCAGGGCTCGATCCGAGCCCCATCCCAAGCAAATAAATGGCCACTATCTTGCGGCCCCAAGCGATCTAACACGGCCAGCAATTGCGCCGCCGAAAAATCCGCCGTGAAAAGCCCTTGTGCCGGCACGTTGCTTTGGAAAGGCGCCGACAAATCGCTGTTGACGGTACCAGGGTGTAAACCTGCACAAATCGCCTCGGGGTTGCGGCGGGCCAGTTCGATGGCGAAGTTCTTGAGCATCATGTTCAGTGCCGCTTTCGATGCCCGATAAGCGTGCCATCCACCCATCCGGTTATCTGAAATACTGCCGACCCGCGCCGATAGTGCCGCAAAAATCGCCCGCTTATTGCGGGCCAATAAAGGCAGGAAGTGCTTGCCGATCAGCGCCGGCCCAATAGTATTAACGGTAAAAATATGCTGCAGCTGGTCAGCCGATAAACTGCGCCAGGTTTTTTCGGGTGCGATGCCGGCAGCGGTATCGTGAAGGACGCCGGTTGCGACAATGACCGCATCCAATGGCTGGCCATCGGCCGCACATTTTGCCGCAACATCGGCAATCGCCGCTTCATCGCCAAAATCGGCGGTAAGAGCCGTCAGATTAGTGGCGGCACCGGCAAAGGGTCGCCGGCCAATCGCGTAAATATGGGCAATCCGAGGATCGTCACTTAAATGGCTGATAAGCGCTGCGCCAATCGCACCGCCGGCACCCCAGACCAACACCCGCGAACTGTTGCCCAGTGAAGGCAGATGTGAGGGCATGTGCGCCGCGTCGCCGGCTGCCGGCAAGGATTAAATACCAATCAGCGGCTGCGCCAGTTGTGCCGCCAAGCTTTTGAAGCGAAGCGGCGCATCGGTGATCGCTAAGCAAATGCAATCGATGTCTTGCTCGGCATAGGGCTGGTGAACCACATCGCTGTCCAATTCTTGAAAATCGCCACGTGCGAACCGCCCAGTCTCGTCGTGATATGCACCCGACAGAACCAGCGTCAGTTCTTGGCCGCGATGGGTATGGGCCGGCACCCGCTGGCCTGCCGGGATCCGCAGCAGGCGGGCCGTTGTCCCAGGCTCACGAGTCTCAATGACAACCTGTTGCGCGCCCAAGCCCAGGCGCCGCCAAGGCAGGGCATCGATGTCACCCCCCAAATAATCACGTAACGGCGCCGGCAGCACCGAAGATTTGGCAACCGACTGCGTACCGGCTGATTGGGCGGCAGGCTGGGCAACTGGTTTGGCCAAAGGCGCATCATCGTTGAGACAGGCGGCCACCCGCGACCATAAATCTTCGTCGCAGGATGCTGCCGGTTTCACGTCGGCCGCCAACATGGCGCCGCCGATGGCTTCCATCTCAGCCAAACTTTCCTGACAGGTCGAACACATGCTGACATGTGTTGCCACGGCCAGGCTCCAACCTTCGCCCAGGTTGCCGGTGGCGTAATCTAATAACAAAGCATAACTGGGATGGTGAAACGCATTCATTCGATCTCTCCAAGCCGCGATTTGATTCGTTTCATCGCGAGACGTATCCGTGACTTAACTGTTCCCAACGGTAAATCAAGTGACTGGGCCACTTCGATATGGGTTTTATCGCCAAAAAAAACGTGCTGAATAATCTCGCGTTGCTCCGCAGGTAAACTTGCCACTGCGGCCCTGATGCTCGATGCTTCTTCAGCCTGAACCATGTTCTCCGACGCACTTTGTTCCGGGGCCGGTGCCATCGATGGATCTTCCATGTCAGGCATCGGCCGGTTCGCCTTTCGGATCAAATCAATGCGCTGATTCCGCGCGATTGTGAAGACCCATGTCGCCGCAGAGGCCCGTTCAGCGTCAAATTGTCCCGCTTTGCGCCAAATGTTCACCATCGTCTCTTGGACAATCTCATCGGCAACATCCGGGGTCGCGCCTTGACGCTGGATCAAGGCTTTCACGCGCGGCGAAAAATACTCAAACAACTGCCGAAAAGCGGCCCGGTCGCGGTCATGCGCGACAGCCTGCATCAGCCTATTCAAATCATCCCGCGATGGCGCTTCGATCATCGCATGCATCCGTGCCGACTGCGCTTCGACATTAACGGTTGCTGCTGCCTGCTGACGGTTCGCCCATGCCTGTAAGGCCGACGGCAACATTGCTTTGTCCGTCGACAGCGCCCGGTCATGGGTCGGATTAATTTGATCAACTCGCATTTCCATACTGTTATTACGGCAACAGGCACGGCGCAGATCACCGAAATCAAAACCACGGTGCCAGTGATCCGCACAATATGATAGGCCGTAGATTACACGACGTGACAAAACAACGC
>QCEM01000090.1 GCA_003280605.1 SAR116 cluster bacterium AG-355-O21
TTTGTGACTGGCAAAAATAGGTCTAATTTTAGTAATAAAAAATTGATACTTAATCAGTTTATGCTGCGGTACGGAATATGTTTTTGTAGATGATGCAGCAAATGCAGAGCTGGGTTGATATTAAATTTGAGTCCTACGCAATTACAGATAGTGTTGACCAATGGTCACCTGCCTACATATCTGATCGAGATAAATTTTTGACCCGTCTCTCTGGCACAAGTGTTTCTAGTGCCAATAGATGGAAATTCTACATACTCAGAGTTGAACGAAGGCTCCGTTACGTTTACGCTGAGCATCAACCGTTTAAAAAGTTATCTGGCGAGGACCTGGTTACATTGCAGGCTCTTCGTTCCACGATTATTAGTCTAGAAGCTAGCGATGTATCGTTGCTTTTCGCTAAAACTGATTTGATTAGTAAAATATCAGCGGTAACCTTTTCTTCATTAGGGACTTCGCGAACATGGGTGGAGGCACTGATACAGAGAGGGGTTTTAAAGGAATTAACTGACTCAGCAATAACCTCCGACAAAAGAAAAAAATATCTCTACGCTTCTGCGAATACACGAGTTAAATTCTATAAAGATTGTATTCATGAGATGCTGAATCATATCAGTGGAGTGGCGAATTTATTCGGTCAAGAGTCCATACAGCTTCACAGAGAGATTGATCTTTTCGCTGGATACCAAGTAATTACAAAAGGAGAAATTTTCCAATTTTTGGAAGAAAGAAAAAATTTAACTGAACCCTAAAAGCAAATAATGTTTATCCTGTCAGGCATATAAATTTTTCTGCGCTTTTTGACCTATCCGAAATGGGGAATCACGCAACTTTATAGCTGGTTCTTATTTCGCACACGAAATAGCCCTCTCCCACATCTTCTAAATATGACTGGTAGCGACGGTTCGCTGTCTCATTCATTCATATTTTAGGAGATAAAAATGTCAGTAGAACGATACATCACAGAAATCCCACTCACCTTTGATGTGAGCAATGATTGCTCGGTTCATTGGGCGATAAAATACGAAACATATGCTGCTAACGATGCTGATGCTGAAACCACTGCTCGGATGTTCGTTTCGGATATGCGCAAGAAACTCAATGAGAGTATGACGAACTATGTTTCTCGTGAGGCATATGAGAGGAAATCAACACCAACGATTGACGGTGAAATCACAGTCATCAAGACACACAAGCATTCCGACTATCTTGATGGGCACGAAGACCTGCCTCTCATCTACGAGGATGATTGATTTAAGTGGAGCATCAAAAGTTTGGAAAAGACTGCTGACTATCAGGATTTCATCCAGAACAGACGACCAACACAGCAAGCACGAGATGAAGCATTACGAGCAAAGTTTGCTGTGAATAGAGATGTGAATGAGAAGAGACATCAGTATGGCAAAACTCTCGCTCAGTTAGACAGACACTCAGACATCAAACTTAACCCTGATGAGGTTGTCTTTGATGTGCCTGATAGGCAGCAGATTTTAGACCTCAGAAACGAACTTGAACGAATAACGAAACCTGAAGATGCTGTGAAGGTGTTTGATAAAGTCGTCTTTGGTGATGAACCAAACAACAGAACTATCGTTGATACAGAATCAAAAATAGAAGATGAGCGTTATCTTTACTGATAATACCACCTAATCCTATGTTGCCTTCTTCAAGCCTCCTGATACCGTAATAACTCATTGGTTTTATGGAGAAATGTGGCTTGAAGAAGGTTCTGAAACTATCAGCGATTGCTGTATGTGCTTTGAGTTTGAGTGCGTGTGTCTCTAACCCTAATCAACTCGGGTTTGGGTTAGCAGGTTCAGCACTCGGTGGTTTGGGTGGCTCTCAAATTGGTAAGGGCAAAGGCAAACTCATCGCGACTGGCGTGGGTGCTCTGTTGGGTGCTTTCAGCGGTTCGCAGTTTGGTAATCGTTTAGACCAAGTTGGAAGAAACCACACAGCAATCGGGCATAACGCGAACAGCATTATGAACCTGTCTCATCGGCAGCGATCAGCACCAACTGCTGTTCCAGCACCCGTCATCTATCAAGCACCACAACAGCAAATGTATCAGCAGCACTCGGTGCCGCTGCGCTGTCGCATTGTTTCTAACTATGTACGGTGCGATGGAGGATGAGTTTTCTGATGGGGATATTTGTGGGGTGTGGGTTTATGTGGGTGATACTCACGAACCCATTTCTCAAAGCCGAACTGGTTGGTTCTCTAATCAGAGTTTTGGAGAAGGTATGAAATCTTGGGATGAGATTTCAAAGGCAGTGAATGTCACTTACGAGCAGACGCAGCAGGTTGATGAGACTGCGAAGATAATCGGTGTCAGTCGGTGGGAGGTGCTTGAAGCGTTAGGGTTCAGCGATGAATGGGAGCTGACACATGCTTTTGCATGGTAGAGTAGCGCTAAGTATCAATGAAGCGCAGTTTTGCACATGAACGTCATACTAATATAGTATGCAGTATAGAGTAGCTTCTTCAAAAACTATGAGTTATCGATTTTCGAAAAAAGCACAATCTTTGTGTTCATTGTTTTCCAAGTTTTCGGAACCTTTTGATACGGTATAAGCCTCAATTTAAAATTTGCATCTACTATGCAAGCAAAAGTAAATTTGAAAAACGGTGATAATAACTCTTTTATTTCTTCAAAATCATTTTCCCAGAATTCGACTTGTAAAAAGACGGGACAATTATTTTTAATTGTGTTCAACCCTCCTTTCAATACATCAAGCTCACTGCCTTCAACATCGATTTTCCAGAAATCAAAGTACCCTAAGTTTAACTCATCTATAGTCCTCAAATTTATTTCAAACCTGTTATGCTTATCATGGGGAATATGGACCAAACTACTCCTCCCTCTAGAAGCTAGTGGGCTATATAAAATCGCCTTGCCAGAGCGGTTTGAGAGAGCGAACGGCAGTATCTTATGATTTCTTAATTCAAGACAGGAAAGAGCATCCCAATATAAGTGATTTGGTTCTACAGAGTATATTTCGGAAGCTCCAAGATGGTCCATGTAAAAAGATGTTGCGCCGTGCAATGCACCGATATTGAGTATTCGCATGGATAATATATTTATTTCTTCAAATATCAGAAAATCCTCATTTGGGAATCTATCTTGACTCCAAATGTTAGATTTAACTTTCCGATATTTAACAATATTTTTTTCCGTGAGGTACTTATGCAGAAAATAGTCTGTTTCGAAATTTAAGTTGCAGGATAAAAATCTCAAAATTTTTTGTACAGATCTACCTAATTTCGGATTTTTCTCAAATCTTAAAATTTTTGCCAATTTTGCATAATATACCATTGATTCTGGAAATATTATGATCGCCGTCTTCATAATATTTTCTTTTGTATTTTGACTATGTAATTTTGTAAGTGTCAGAACCAATTTGTTTAAAGAACCAGTGTAATCACTTTTTAAATCAATTGCTTTTATGTAGCTAGCCGCCGCCGCCGCCAATTTATCTAATGCCAGAAGTGTATTCCCTAAGGTATAGCGGAAAGTAGCATCTTTGGGATTTAATTTTATAGCCTTCAGCAGGCTTATTTCCGCCTCTTCTAATCTACCTAGTCTGTGAAGCGTGTTGCCCAAGTTGTAATGGGCTTCAGCATCTTCAGGAGATAATGCAAGGGTTGTCTGTTCGGCATCCACGGCTTCAGACATTCTGCCTGTTGCTGTTAATACTGTACCTAAAACTTTCCA
>QCEM01000091.1 GCA_003280605.1 SAR116 cluster bacterium AG-355-O21
GCGATAATTATCGCTCCCATCGTGACCAAACGCGGCCACTCCGGGTCTTGCTCATCCCCGATCAAAATGACTTACCGGCGGCGATGGCAGCACTTAAAAAAACCGCTGCCCAGGATCAGCGATGCTTCGATACGGTGGCCATTGTGCCGGCTGCACCGACTGACGCACCGCCATGCCGATGTTTGATTGATGCGGAGCAAAAGCTGCGCACTCGGATTGTTGGGCTTGATGCTATCCTAGAGACGCATCCGATAGCCGGAATATTTTTAGATTCGGCGCTGCGGATTGTTGATTTTGGTGAGGGTATTCATGGCGCTTGGTTGGCGCGGGCGTTAGCAAGTGTAGATCATGATGCCGCGCGAACCACTGCCGGGACGGCACCGGTGCTGCAGTTACCAAGGGTTTTTGAACCGGAGTTTTGTTACTATTTGATTGAGCAATGGCGGCGAGATCACCGAGAGGGCGGTGTCAGCGCGATGGTCAGGGGCGAGCCTGCCAACCTGGCCAACAGCTCAATGAAACGCCGCCTTGATCATAAGGTGCCGCGACCTGGGCCGACATACCAATCCATTGTGACGCGCCTTCAACGGCGGCTAAGCGGCAGTATTTTTCAACTTTTGTCGCGAGAGCGTTTTCAAACCGAGGGTTTTTACCTGGTTCGATATGGCGCCGATCGTGGGGACTTTTTTGCCGCCCATCGTGACAACACATTGCCAACCACCGAGCACCGCAGGTTTGCCATCACCATTAATCTGAGTGATGACTTTGAGGATGGTGGTTTGGTTTTTCCGGAATTTGGCACGACTGCTTACAGCCCCCCGGCCGGCGGCGCGATTGTCTTTTCCTGCTCGATGCTACACGCCGCACAGCCCGTTAGCCAAGGTGAGCGTTTTGCCTTCTTAGGGTTTTTAGTGCGTCCAACTCAGGACCGCTGAGGCGACGGTGTCTCGCCGCCCTTAAACATGCTGGAAGAAGATGCGGGTAACGGCGATGGTGACCAGTTCCAGATATAAAGCCATCATTAACATCATGCCGTAACGCTGTATATCACTGATAAGCTTGGACTTTTGCGCCCGTGCGATGTTTGCAAAGCTTGACCATTTTGTCGTCACATAGGCAATTTTGCGATGCTCTGCGGCCTGCCACCATTGCAAACTAAAAACAATCAGCAAGCTGGTGCCGCTAAAAATCCAAACGATCAGCAGCAAATAGAACGACAGGGAGGCATCGGCCCATGCCGTGAGTTCGCAATAGCTTGTGACAGCGACCGTTCCAACGCTGAAATACAGTACTGTCTTCCACTGATGGTCTTTGGCAAAGCGAATGTTGGCGGCCGCATCACGGTAAATCTCACACATTTCATTATGGCTGAGATCATCCAGCTCGCTTGGTTGGTTGACCTCATCAGCAAGCGGATCATCGCTTATGGTTTGTGCGGAACGCGGGGCAGAAGCCAATGTTTCCTCCTCAAAAAGCGCCGATGTTGGCGCTCATCCCAGCAGCTATGGCGGGGTTATAATGCCCAGGATAGGGCTGCTCTGAAAAGATGCGGGGTAAGCTGGGCACCTTCAAGCAGTTTATCAGGGCGTTGCTGCGCGCTGATAGATTGCCGGAGGCGGCCGGGCAGCGTTGATCGGATTTCGACGAGATCCCCCTTAACTTTATTTGGTAACCTGCTGGGCGCTGAAAAAATCCACAATTTGAGCAACTACGAAATCCAGATGCTCGCGCGATTTACCGGCACCTGCCCGTCGTGTGATACAGCGTTTTATAAACTTTTCTCGCGTCGCTTCGGTGCCGTCAGCAAACTGTAGACGGCCATCGCTCATGTGGATGACCGGGTTATCGCTGCATCCGTTAACGGCAATGCCGTCAACGATCCGGCCGTTGGCACTGAAAAAATGGTTAGACTTGGCGACCAAAAGATAGCTCACATCATTTCCGGCGGCTTCCAGCATATCACGATAAAATGCGCAGGGTGCCGGGGGATAGTGACTTTCCGCGCCCTTGATGATCATCACCGCAAAGGGAAGTTTAACGGCTTCGTTGATCTTGCTGCAGGCCGGCTCAGCAGCGGCAACACCGCGCCATAAGGGCGGCGTTTTTAAAGCCTTGGCATGGAGGAAATTAAGAACCGAACCACCCCCGAAACTAAACCCTGTATAAAACAGATTTTGGGCATCAATTCGGGGATGTGCAGCCAGCTTTTTGCGTAATTGTGCAGCGTATTGCCATGCTTGCGGAAACTTCATTTTACTGCCGGGTCGCACGCCGGTGCCTTCAAAGGCATCGAGCACAGCGACCGCAAAGCCCCTGTCCGTCGCAACTTTGATCAACCGTGCCGATAATTCATCGGTGCGCCCCTTACCCTTCAAAATTGCACCACCGTCGCGGCTGCTGCCATGTTGCGTGATGATCAATGGTCGTTTGCCGCCGGCATTTTTCGGGAAATACAATTCAGCCGGAATAACCCGTTCACCATAGCGCCGCTCGGTGCCGAGAAAACTCACATCCTCAGAAGGGACTTGCCATTTCTGCCCCAAGCCTGTGGTTTGGCAAGCCGACAGCAAAATCAGCAAGCTTGATAAAGCAAGTTTGTGCCAACCCGACATTGATATCTCCTAAAATCCGCCATGCAGGGCAATGCGTCACGATTGATAAAACGGTCCTCCGGGACTTTAAAAATCAGAACCGCCGATCGCTAGTGTCAATCCTTGTGGTGATGCTTGGCAAGCGGAACTTATGCGGTCGATAGTGATCAGCCGTGCGGCCGCGCAAAATCAGCATGTTACGGCCCGCTATAATGTGCGCCGGTGACAGCGACAATGTGCGCCGGTGACGGTGGGCTGGTTTGTGGGTGGTTACGTCACAGCTTGGGCGGCGACTTATCGTCCTGGATTATAGGTCGTGCAGAGCGTTTCGCGCCCTGTCCCAAGTTTTGCAACAATGGCAGCCGGCGATTCTTGCATCTGCGCCGCCATACGGCTGGCATCAAGCCGCTCTGCCAATGCGTTGACCGAGCTTGCTGTCATTGTCAACAAAGGCATTGGGTACAGACCGATGGCAATCACCAGTGCGAACACACCGCTCATGGCAAATGTTTCACGGCCTGTTAGATCGCGTAATGTGGCGCGCGGCGATGGTTTGGCAGGGCCGAAAAAAGCCCGCTCGTAATACCATAAAAAATATCCGGCGCTCAGGGCCACGCCAATAACCGCCACGGCGGCTAATTGCCAATGCTGCTCGAACGCCCCCCACATGATTGCGAATTCACCAAAAAAGCCACTGGTACCAGGCATACCGATGGTCGCCAGGCCAATGGCGAAAAAGAAAAACGCTAACCGTGGCATCGGCCGTGCCAGGCCCCCAAGGGCGGTCAGTTCGGTTGATTGCGTTCGCCGGTAAAGCGTGCCGGCCAAAAAGACCAATGCGGTCGATGATAGGCTAATATTGATCATTGCAAGAATACTGCCTTGCATGCCTTGTTCTTGAAGTGAGAACAATCCCAGCAGGACCAGGCCCACATGGCTGACGCTGGCAAAAGCGAGCAAGCGCCGCAGATTGACCTGCCATAATGCGATGAAGCCACCGTATAAAATGGCAAATACCCCAAGCCAAGTCATCACTGTCTGCCATTCAATGCTGGCATCCGGCAGTAACGGCAAGACAAACCGCAGCATCCCGTAGGTGCCGATTTTAAGCCCGATC
>QCEM01000092.1 GCA_003280605.1 SAR116 cluster bacterium AG-355-O21
AGAGGCGCAGCGATGCGCCTCTTTTTCGTCCATAACTCTACTGTATTTGAGTACAAAATCTTAAAAACAACCCACAACAAACCTTTTAACGGACTTGTTGGAATACTGTTCTTCTCAAACCACCGTAGGTCACTCAAGCCCCTCAGGGGTCGCAAGTCCCCACCGTTGTGTTGACCCAATAACCTTTGTTCAATCTGCACAAAGGTTGAATGTGTGAAAAGGTGTCTTCTTACACATTCACTGACTAACACACTGATAAAAAACAAAAATGAAGTCGGCGAACACCCGTTGTTCTCTGAAGAGAAGGTTTTAGAGGTCTGCCGATTAAACCAGATTGGGCTGCTGACGAGTATTTGCGCCGCTTATGCTTTTATAGCCAAGCAGACGAGCCCCAGCAGGGCAAAAACAGAGATTATCAAACTCCTCAAACGAGGAAGTGAGGTAACTGGACCTGAGATTACAGCTTTGCGAAATCGTTTTGAGGGCGCAAAACCGAAACCAGAGCCAAAAGTAGAGGCTGTAACCGAAACAACGCTGATGGAGATTATCTCATCGGGTACAACATTCGATAATCTCCTTCTCACGCCGCCAGACGACCTAATGACAGAGGTTGGCGATAGCAGCGAGGAGGCACTCCGACAAAGGTTTGACAGTTATGCTGATATACTCAGCCCTAATGCTGATTTTACTATCGCCGTGCGGGGTGAACACCAGTCAGCCACACTCAAACTCGCCAGGGTCTTGGGTAAAAGGTCACCGTCTGTTTTTTACCTTAGAGGAAAACCGGCCAATGACCGTTTGGTGGATATCAGCAAGGAAGTGATCTTGGTCACCAGCAAAGCCATAGAGCAGCCAAATGGTTTAGCGCCTGAGGGAGACTTGGCGAGGCAGTTGGCTTCTGGAGCTGGCGAAAACCTTCGCCTTTTTGCTGAGAGTGGTGCAGACGGGTGGAGCGTAGTCTTAGGCTCCGAAGCGTCATTACCAGAAAGTGAGTGAAACCCACTTTCGTGCGACGAAAGTGAGAACTATTTGTTCGAATATGTTCCGGGCATTTGCAACTGCCCCCCACCAAGCCCGTGGAAGTAAAGGAAGTGAGTAAGTTTTTATGGTATTACAATAGTGCCCCTGAGGTTTTAGTAGCAATAAGCAACTTACTAAAAACTTACTAATTTTGAAAAATAGCTTATAAACCGTTGTTAAATATCAATAAAAAAATATCGAAATATTGAGTGGGAATAGAGCTTCACATCGCAATCGGCCGGCCATTTGAGAGGCCGTGGGGTGCAGGTAGCAGGCCCGGGACAGGCGGGAAAGAACCCTTATTTAAGAGATGCGCCGGCGCCGGGTTCGGTTTAACGTTCTCATGTTTCTGCGGATGACCAGCCAGCGCCAAGAAAAGCAAAACCGGTGCCACGAAGGAACGTGATGTGCAGTTCAAACAGTACACGCGTTCAAATTACAAAGTTTGTCTGGCGCGACACGCTGCGGTTTTCAAAGCGAAGGCTCGGGCAAAAGCATGCATCGCGTGGACATGGAGATTTGTCTTTGAACAGCGCCTAAAACAAATGATAGGTTACGTCTAATCAAAGTCGCGATACCGATCAAAATACAGCAAGGCTGCAACTCGAAATATGCGCTGTAATAAATCAAAAAGTTTCATTAAAACAGTATGTTATGACTTAATTGACAAAGTGTTTGGGATCATCGAATGAGCTTGACCATTGAGCAAGCATTGCAGCAAGCGGATCTGGCCCGCAAAGACGGTAAGCAACAACATGCCGCAGATCTTTACCGAGCGATTTTGCAGGTAAAGCCTGACCAGCCGGCGGCAAATCATGCTCTTGGTGTGCTTGCGGTATCGAACAAACAGGTCGATACAGCTTTGCCGTTTTTAAAAACCGCGCTGCAAGCAAGTCCCGAGCGTCCACAATTCTGGCTTAGCTACATTGATGCGCTCATCAAGGCAGGTCAGCGGGCAACTGCAGCAGATGTTATTGGGCAAGCAAAGACACAAGGGGTCACAAGGGCGCAGTTAGAGGCCTTGTCGGCACGACTGACTGCGCCATCTCCGGTAGCCAGCAGCAACCAGATAAAGCCGCCGCGGCAACACTTAAATCACCTGTTAGAGGCCTTCCGAACCGCTCGCTATGCTGATGCGGAAAAGCTGGCGCGTCCGATCACGCAAGACTTTCCTCAGTATGCTTTTGGCTGGAAGGTGCTCGGTGCGGTCTTTAAACAAACCGGCAGGAATGCGGATGCGGTCGTTGCCAACCAAACGGCTGTCGATGTATCGCCAAAAGATCCCGAAATCCATCACAACCTGGGTGGCGCTTTCTTGGGCCTGGGGCGCTTAGAGGCGGCGGCGGCAAGCTTTATGGAAGCAATAAAAATAAAGCCCGACTTCGCTGATGCACATTACGGTTTAGCAAATACGCGCCAGGCTCTGAGCCAATTACAGGCGGCAGAGGCAAGCTATACGCATGCGATTGCTGCACAACCTGAGCACGCTCAAGCGCATAGCAACCTTGGTATTGTTCGCCAAAAATTAGGTGATTTAGAGGCGGCGGCAGAAAGCTTTAAGGAAGTCACTCGGCTCAAATCTGACTTTGCCGAAGCGCATTTTAATCTCGCTAACATTTACCAAGAGCAGGGCCGTCTGCGCGAGGCAGCGGTCAGCTATCAACGATCAATTGTGTTAAAACCGGAACTTGCCGATTCATATTATAATTTAGGGGTCACCTTCAAAAAGGGCGATCAGTTAGACGCGGCGGCACGCAGCTTCACTGATGCGATCGCGCTGAAATCTGGCTTTGTTGATGCCTACTGCGCCTTAGGTATCACGCGCCAAGCCCAAGGGCAATTAGACCAGGCAGAAGTCAACTTTCGACAAGCAATAGCCTTGGATTCGGCCTGCTTGGAAGTCCATAGCTATCTAGGGAAAGCACTTTTGCTGAAAGGTGATCATCAAGACGGCCTCACCGAACAAGCGATTGGTAGCGGCACCATCACATTCGATTTGAGACATGGTTATTCCATATCGTGAGGGGCTATTCATGGAAACGGTAACCTTGCAGAACCAAAATTTATCGCCAAATTTTATCGGCGCGTGGATCATTAATCCGCTGTCAATCTGCGATGATTTAATTCAATATTTTGAAGAAAATCCCAAAAAACAGAATGCAGGCGCAACATCATTTGGCTTAAGATTAGACTCCAAAAATAGTGTTGATATTACAATTCAGCCAAGAGACTTAAAACTGCAGAGCCATGATATTTTTGACCGGTACTTTAAAAGCTTATTCTCTTGCTATGAAGACTATGTCGTTCAATGGCCTTTTCTTAAAACATTTGCTGAAAAAGTACAGATTGGTAGTTTCAATCTTCAAAGATACCATCAGGGGCAACACTTCCAGGCAATACATACCGAGCGTAGAGGCTTAGATAGCTTGCATCGTATTTTCGCGTGGATGACATATCTTAACGATGTGGACGTCAAAGATGGCGGCGCAACGCTGTTCAGCCACTATGACCTGGAGATACAACCGCGCAAAGGCCTGACATTGATTTGGCCTGCTGAGTGGACGCATGCCCACAAAGGCAGTCTCTTAAAGGCCAATTCAAAGTATATCGTGACTGGCTGGATGCATTTTCCCCATGAGTCAACATCGGCTTCAGCAGGGTGAGGGGAGCGCGGTTCTTGGCG
>QCEM01000093.1 GCA_003280605.1 SAR116 cluster bacterium AG-355-O21
TAACTTGGTCGGTGACCGGCTGCGTGATGTGCTTAATCCGCGCTTACAGAAATAACGGAGCGACCACAGCAATGACGGCAGATGGTTTGATCCAGGAACCGACCCTGCGGGTCCGAGACCTGAAAACACAATTTTTCACCAAAGCAGGCATCGTCAAAGCGGTAGACGGGATCAGTTTTGATGTGCATCCCGGCAAAGTGCTTGGCTTGGTGGGCGAATCTGGTTCCGGGAAGACGGTCACGGGGTTTTCCATTCTGGGCCTGGTTGATGAGCCTGGACGGATTGTTGAGGGCGATATTATTTACCGCGGTGAGGAAATCTCGCGGGCACCGGAAACCCGCCTACAGCAATTGCGCGGCAATAACATTGCGATGATCTTTCAGGATCCGATGATGACCCTTAATCCGGTCTTGCGGATCGACACGCAGATGATTGAGGCTGTGCAAGCACATTTCGATATTTCCCGCAGCGACGCCCGTGATATGGCGGTTGAATCCCTGGAACGGGTTGGCATCCCATCGGCGAGTGAGCGCCTGAATGCGTATCCGCACCAATTTTCCGGCGGCATGCGGCAGCGGGTGGCGATTGCCATTGCAATGATTAACAAGCCTGACCTGATCATTGCCGATGAGCCAACCACTGCCCTTGATGTGACCATTCAAGGGCAAATCCTTTATGAGGTGCAAAAGCTGTGTGCTGAAACCGGCACGGCAATGATTTGGATCACCCATGATTTATCGGTGGTCGCCGGTTTAGCCGACGACATTTGTGTCATGTATGCTGGCCGGGTGGTTGAGCAGGGCAGCGTTGATGATGTCCTTGATTCTCCCTGCCATCCTTATACCGCCGGCTTGATTGGCTCGGTTCCCAGCCGTAATCGTCGTGGCCAAGCGCTGCAGCAAATTCCGGGAATGACACCATCATTGTTAAATCTGCCTGCGGGGTGCCCGTTTAAAAGTCGCTGTTCATATGTGGCCGATGCCTGTGAACAGATCCCTGATCAGACCACGCCAATTGCCGGGCGCAACGTCCGTTGCCATTACCCCTTGCGGGTCGCTGAGGAGGCCAAGTTGTGACCGCCGATAACGCTACGCCAATCTTAGAATTACGTAATATCTCGAAACGCTTTATTAAAAAGCTCGATGTCGCAGGTGTGATTGCCCAAAAGCTGGGCGCCAATGTGCGTGAAGAAGTGGTTCATGCAGTTGATGGGGTCAGTCTGTCCATCGCCGATGGCGAAGTTGTTGGCTTGGTCGGCGAGTCGGGGTGCGGTAAGTCAACCTTGGGCCGGGTTGTGGCCGGCGTCCATGAAGCCAGTGACGGCCAAGTGTTTTTCCGTGGCCAGGATGTTGATGGCTTGGAAGCGGATCATCGGCGTGAGGCGGCACTTAAAATCCAGATGATCTTCCAAGATCCAATGAGCTCGCTTAACCCGCGCTTGCGGGTCCGAGATATTGTTGGCGAGGCACCGCGGGTACACGGTATCGCCGGTGATGACTTGGATACCTATGTGCGCGATATCATGTT
The DNA here is from genome assembly GCA_003280605.1 of SAR116 cluster bacterium AG-355-O21. GTDB lineage: Bacteria > Pseudomonadota > Alphaproteobacteria > Thalassobaculales > Thalassobaculaceae > TMED26. The sequence goes on from QCEM01000093.1 coordinate 1,528, forward strand.
GAAAGTCGGCTTAGACCCTGATTACGCGCGCCGCTATCCGCACCAATTTTCTGGCGGCCAACGGCAACGAATTGGGATTGCCCGGGCGTTAGCTGTGCAGCCTGATTTTCTGGTTTGTGATGAATCTGTTGCCGCCCTGGATGTGTCGATTCAAGCGCAAGTGTTGAACCTGTTCATGTCACTGCGTGAAGAGTTAAATCTAACCTATCTGTTCATAAGCCATGACCTTGGGGTGGTTGAGCATCTCAGTGATCGGGTCGTGATTATGTATCTGGGTCGGGTTGTGGAAATCGCGCCGACAGAAGAACTCTTTGATGCGCCAAATCACCCCTATACCAAAGCGCTGCTTGGCGAGGTTCCCCGTCTGGAGACACGGAAACGGCAATTTGTCCCCGTTAAGGGTGAAATTCCATCGCCGCTTGATCCACCGCATGGCTGTCATTTTCATCCCCGCTGTCCTCATGCGAGCGCCCGTTGCCGGGAGGAAATTCCAAGCTTGCGTGAAATCGCCCCGAAACGCTTTGCAGCTTGCCATTTGAATGATCAATGATTGATCCGGGCTATGACCACCATCGCGCGGGGGTTTTAGATTACCGGGTGGCTCCGGGGCCGGCGTTGCCGTTACTGTTAGATGCGCCGCACAGCGGCACCGAAGTGCCTGCTGATTTCGTGCCTGCGGTACCCAAACAAGCTTGGCAAGCAATCTCTGACCCGTTTGTCGACGCCCTGATCGAGGGCACAGGCGTTCAGGGCGCAAGTGTGCTGAAAGCACTGTTCCCAAGAAGCTATATTGATCTCAATCGTGGTCTGCATGACCTGTCGGCAGAGGTCATTGTCGGTGACTGGCCATTTTGGCCACCCGGCACCCGCGGCCAGCAACGCGGCGCCGGCTTGATCCGGCGATTTGTTGACTGGCAAACGCCAATGTACCGTCAGCCTTTGCCGTCGGCGTCGGCGCTGCGTCGGGTAATGGATTTTTACCAACCCTATCATGACCTTTTAGCGGCAGCTTTAGAACGCCTGCGGCAAACCTTTGGTGCCGCCTATCATGTGAATTGCCATTCCATGAAATCTGTTGGCGGGCGGATGAATAAGGATGCAGGTATGAAGCGTGCGGATTTTGTGCTCTCCGACCGTGACGGCGGCAGCAGTGATCCGCAATTTACTGCCTGGATTGCGGCGGCGCTTAGGCAGCGTGGCTATCATGTGGCGGTCAATGACCCATTCAAGGGCGCCGAAATTTTGCGCCGTCACGGTGCTCCGGATAACAACATCCATTCGGTGCAAATTGAAATCAACCGCCGCTTATATATGGATGAAGCCAGCGGTGAAAAGCATTCGGGCTTTGAAAGCTTGGAACTGGATTTACAGGCTGTGGTCGCAGATTTCACAGCCGGGCCAGGGCGGTTAATGCCGCCGGCGCGGCGCGGCCCTGCGATCCACCAATTTAATCCGCCAGCATGATTGCCTTTAGCTGACAGGTTGATTGTGCTGGGATCGCGCAACCCGCTGCACCGCCCCATAGAAATCAATCAAAAGCATGTGCGGAACCGTTAAGGCGGCCAGGCCGATAAAACTTGCCCGAAGCAAGGCGCTATCGAAACTTGTGGTTTGCAAAAACATCGCAGCGATAACAATGGCGGCTATGCTCACAGCGGTGAACAGCGCAACCAACAGCCAGTTGACGGTCCCAAACAGCGCCAAGGCTTGCAGTACCGCCTTTGTATGGCGGGCGGCATGGATGGCACAAAAATAAAATGCAAATCCCCAAAGCGGCGGCAATATCGCCAATACGGCGGCGATGGCGACAATTTCAATGGCCGCCTTGCGGCCAGTGGCCCCGCCAAGTGCGATCCAAATCACCCCAAGCAGCCAAAATGGCATTAACCATCGAAGCCCATCCGTTAATTGGCTTGCATCGCTGGCCGCTAACAGCGTGAAAAGCGCCGAAACCTCGCTGTTATGGGCAAGGGGCACAATCACAATCAGCGTCCCGCCATGGACCAGTGCACGCAGTTGTCGGCGCGGCAGTGTGCTGTTGGCGGCCGTATCGGCCAAACCAAAATGGCTGACCGACATGATTAAAAACAGCATCAGCGAGACCATCGGCAGCCACCACCAAAAAAACACCGCCACCGCCGTGAGCAGAAGATAGGCGGCCATAAAGAC
>QCEM01000094.1 GCA_003280605.1 SAR116 cluster bacterium AG-355-O21
GATTGAGAACCCGGCGGTCAAATTTGATGATCCCCCGATCCGGATTAGAGGTGATTTTCTTCTCGATCACCTTTTGAACCAAACGGACCGTGTCGCCATGTTTGGTCGGTGCCAATACCCGCCATTTATCGACCTGCAGCAGTGCCAATAACGTGCCGCTGTTAACGCCGCTTGCGAACGCCAATCCGGCGGCGATTGCATAAACCATCGGGCCATGGGCGATGACTTCACCGAACGGCGTATCACGCACATATTCAGCATTGATATGCAGCTCGTTAAAATCACCTGTTAAGTCAGCAAACTTAGTAATATCTGTCGCCGTGATGGTCCGCGCCGGGCTTTCCAGCTCCATGCCAATTTCAAAGTCGTCAAAGAACAGGCCACGCGGCTTACTGGCCAAAGCGTCGTCCGAGCCCGCGCCATCACTGGAAGCGTTCATACCGGTTGTTTCCCGTATAACAAGGTTGAATGGTTCGACATGATGCCACCTTCAACATGAACCAAGGCAATTTCATGGCGCTGCACTTGACGTTCGCCGGCGCGGCCACGGATTTGCTCAACAGCTTCAATGCTGTCAAATAAGCCGCCGGTGGCGCCGGCATGGGCATGGCTGAGCATACCGCCATGGGTATTGATCGGCATCCGCCCCGCAATCGCCGCACATCCATCTTGCCACAGCCCCGCCGCCTCGCCTGGGGCAGCTAAGCCACATTCTTCGGCAAGCAACATCGGGGTGATGGTGAAGCAGTCGTAAAGTTCCGCAAAATCCACGTCGGCCGGCCCCAGACCAGCCATTTTATAGGCACGACCGGCAGCCAAATGGGCCCCGGAGCGCAGCAAAGAGGGGGCAGCGAGAATATGCTCATGGGTAAACGCCTCACCTGCGCCTAACAGATAAACAGGTGGTTGCGGCAGATCACGGCCGCGATCCGCCCGGGTAATCACCATCGCCCCGGCCGCATCAGAAATCAGACAGCAATCAAAAAGCCGAAACGGTTCTGCAATCCATTTAGACGTTAGCACTTGTTCAAGACTTAATGGGGTTTTCATATGCGCGTTCGGATGCCGCAAGGCGTGCGCACGCTGGGTCACGGCAACCCGCGCTAAATCTTCCGACGTGGCCCCGTATTGATGCATATAACGGCGGGCAATCATGGCGTAATAGGCCGGAATAAAGCCGCCGTAAGGATATTCATATTCCGGGTGGCCCCAGGCGGCCAGAGCCGAAACAGCGTTATCGCGGCCCATCCCCGTGGCCCGGTTATCACCCGAAACCACCAGCACGGCCTTGGCGCGGCCACTGATGACCGCTAACGCGGCATCATGGATCATCACCCCGCTGGTGCCGCCGCCGGCGGTTTGCTCAACCCCATAGCTCAGCTCAAGGCCCATAAATTCCGCCAAGGCGCCATAAAGCACCGGGTAGGATTCCGTCATCGAATAGGCAGTTACCAGACCATCGATATCTTTCAAGCTGAGGCCGGCATCGCGGATCGCCCGGCGGGCCGCTTGGGCGCACAGCTCCAGCGCCGACATCTCAGGCACCTTGCCAATGGCCGATTGGCCAATACCGGCGACAACCGCTTGATTACGGATCGACATCATCGGGACCGCCGATCACGTTCAAACTGCGGCATCGCAAAACGCTCACCGCGTTTTTCAAAGACCACATGCACCGCATCATCAATGGCCACATCCAAGGCATCATCACCGATGATATTCGCCATCATGCGCGGGCCTTCGGATAAATCGATCATGGCCACCACATAGGGGACCTTGTGGCGGAATTCTGCCGACGGGGCACGGTGCACAATGGAAAAACTGGCAACAACACCCTGACCACTGACAGCTTGCCAATGGTAATCTTCGCTGCCGCAGGCGATACATGCCGGGCGCGGATAAAACCATCGTGTGGCGCAGGCATCACAGGCTTGAAGTTCCAAGCGGCCTGCTGCGGCGGCGGTGAAGAAATGCTGCGCTTCTGCTGTTAAAGCCGGTGGTTGCGGTAAATCCATGATAGACGATCTCACTAATTTTCACAGCTACAGCCTAACGCCTGATCAAAAGAAGGCAAGCGGCAAGCCTGATGACGGCCATCGCGGCCATAACGGCGGTGACCGGGGCTAAATGAATTTTGCCGCAACCTTCGCCGATAGTTTGATTTGACCCAGCCCGCTCCCCGGCGTAATTCAAAGAGACAGCGGATATTTTTCATACCCTTTGTATTTAAAAAAAGCGCAGAGATTTAAATATGACAACCGCCATTTCACGCCTCGAAAACCCGCATGCACGAGCTGTCTCACGCACACCCGGCGAGGATTTTGTCCGAATTCGCTTTGCCGGTGATTCTGGCGACGGCATGCAATTGACGGGGACGCAGTTTGCCGCCGCAGCTGCGGAATTTGGCAATGACTTTGCAACCTTCCCTGATTTTCCGGCTGAAATCCGCGCCCCAATCGGCACCACCTACGGCGTTTCCGCCTATTCGATTAACATCGGTCAGACTGAAATTCAGACCTATGGGGATGCGATTGATTTGCTGGTAGCGATGAACCCTGCCGCCTTGAAAGTGTCCCTCGCCGATCTGCGCGACGGCGGCACCATCCTGTTAGATAGCGGCACGTTCACGGACCGCAACCTGGCCAAAGCAGGCTACCAAACCGACCCGCGAACAGATGATAGTTTGGCCCGCTTCAAAATCATTGAACTGGATATCAGCAAGCTTACCCTGGCATCGGTGAAGGCATTTGATTTGTCGTTAAAAGCGGCTTTGCGGTGCAAGAATATGTGGACCCTTGGCCTGGTGCTGTGGATGTTCGGCCGCGACGTTGCGGTTGTCACGGGTTGGCTTGAAAGCAGATTCCGCAAAGATGAACAGGTGCGGGAGTCAAATCTCACCGCCCTCAAAGCCGGCCATGTATTTGGTGAAACCGCTGAGATGCCGACACCGGTTGAACGGTTTGATATTCCTGCGGCCCCCACCAATCCGGGCCTTTACCGCACCGTCACTGGCTCTGAAACATTGGCTTGGGGACTTTATGCCGGGGCCCGCTTGCGCGGCTTGAAGTTAATGCTCGGCTCCTATCCGATCACCCCTGCATCACCGCTGCTGCACAGTTTATCGCGGTTTAAGGATAAGGGTGTCATCACCTTTCAAGCAGAAGACGAGATTGCCGCGATTTGTGCCGCAATTGGGGCCTCGTACGCCGGCGCGATTGGCATAACCACGTCATCCGGACCAGGCATCGCCCTGAAGACCGAGGCCATGGGCTTGGCAATAAGCACCGAACTGCCGTTGGTGATTGTTAATGTGCAACGCGGCGGGCCATCAACGGGATTGCCAACCAAGACCGAGCAGGCTGATCTCAATCAAGCTGTTTTCGGGCGTAACGGCGATGCCCCCCTGCCAGTGATCGCAGCTGCCTCGCCAGCTGATTGCTTTGACCGTGCGATCGAGGCGATTGACATTGCAACCCGCTTTATGACGCCGGTTATCCTGCTCTCTGATGGCTATATCGCGAACGCTGCCGAACCGTGGGAAATTCCCGACCTGCAATATCCGACCTATGCCGAAAAGCCGGTGCAA
>QCEM01000095.1 GCA_003280605.1 SAR116 cluster bacterium AG-355-O21
CCGGTCGCGGAAACGATACTCGCTTTGGCCGCCGTGTGGCAATATTTGAGCGCCCAAGAGCCTGCCGGGGCGGGCCTCGACAGGCATTCGCCCTGGGCCGCCGGAAATAGCTGGCGGGTCAATGACATGCCGCTTATTTGGTCGCATTTCATGGTCGATGACGCCCCACGCAAGGTCAGCTTGCGACCTTCGCCCAAGGGTGATTTTGCTGTCACGATTGGCGACTGGCAGACACAAATTACAGGCGCTTATTTGACCGATCGCGGGCTTTGGGCCGAGATTGCAGGTCACGGCCAGGAAGCACAGGTCGCCCTCACAGATACAGTCATTTCTTTGGTTGTCGGCGGTCAGCGCCGGCAGCTGACATTGTTCGACCCATTGGCGACGAGCAGCGATCGGATGATTGACCTTGGGCAGTTGACAGCGCCGATGCCGGGACGTGTCTTAGAGGTTTCAATTACTGCTGGTGGGCGGGTTCGCAAAGGCGACAAACTGCTGATTTTAGAAGCCATGAAAATGGAGCATGCGATCAAAGCACCGGCTGCCGGCGTGGTTAAAGCCATCCATGTAAGTGCCGGCGCACAGGTCGCCGAAGGAACCGAGCTGATTCACTTCGAAGCTGACGAAAGTTGAGCTTATGGATGACGTGAAAAAGCCGGTTGCAGGACCTGCACCGGTGGTGGTTGGCTGGCCGGACCTGTTGATTTGCGGCACGGCAATTGTGGTTGGGCTGTTGCCGCCGCCTGACGGTCAGGCGCCGGCGATGATGCGGGCCATCGGTTTAATGATTTTCACGATCGGATATTGGGCCACAGGGCGGATTGCAGAGCATCTGGTGGCATTGGTTTTTTTCCTGCTGGCAATGTTGATCACCGTGGCCCCTGCAACGGAGGTTTTTTCCGGCTTTGCGGCGCCGGCGTTTTGGTTGATGGTCGGTGGGTTGTTGATTGGCGGGGCGGTTGATCGGACCGGTCTGGGGCGACATTTGGCACGTGCCGTGATTGGTCGGGCAGCGACCTCATACGGCAAAATTATTGCCGCGATTTTAGCCATTGATGTGGCTTTAGCGTTCATCATGCCGTCAACCATGGGGCGAGTTGCGTTACTGTTACCGATTGCCAAATCAATCGCCGATGAGGCCGGTTTTCGGCCCGGTGATCGGGGTTGGAGCGGGGTCATTCTGGCCATCGTATTCGGCTCCTATTTAGCGCCGACAACAATTCTGCCGGCGAATGTGCCGAACAATGTTTTGCTTGGTGCGGCGGAAGCACTGCACGGCGTTGCCATCACGTATTTTGATTATCTTTTGCTTCACTTTCCAATTCTGGGGCTGATGAAAACACTCATCCTTGGGGTGCTGATTGTGAAATTATGGCCGGATCGACCGGTCCCGAAGGCCTCGGAGGACCGCCAAGAGGAGCGCTGGAGTCCTGCCGAATACCGGCTGCTGTGCCTGCTTGTGGTCGCCCTTAGCTTTTGGATGACGGATGTTTGGCATGGCATTCTGCCGGCCTGGATATCGTTGACTGCCGGGTTGCTCTGCTTAGCGCCGCGGATTGGTGTTCTGGCCGCAGCGGATCTTGATCATACCTTGAAATTGCGGCCGTTGATTTATGTGGCGGGGATTTTTGGTCTCGGTTCGGTGGTTGCCAGCACCGGCTTGGGGGGTTTTTTAGCCCAAGGTTTGTTGACCATATTCCCGGTGTCGGCCGGCGCCGATGCAATCAATTTTATGTTTTTGGCCCTGGGCGGCGCGATGCTTGGGTTGCTGACGACCATGCCAAGCGTACCGGCGATTATCGCCCCCTTGGCGGGCGAATTGGCAAGCGCCATGGATCTGCCCATCAAGTCAGTCTTAATGTCGGCAGTTTTAGGTTTTTCGACAGCAATTTTCCCCTACCAGGTGCCGCCGCTATTATTGGGACTATATCTTGGCAATGTTCCCTTGCGTGAAGGTGCGCGTTTGGGGATGGTACTGGGCGGAATAACAATTGTGACGTTGTTTCCACTGAATTTTTTATGGTGGCAATGGCTGGGGTATTTGCGATGACGGTTCATGTTTTAAAACTGTGTGTCGGGATAGCGCATCTGGCGGAATTAGAGGCGTATCAAGCGCAGCACCGTGCCCGTGCCAAAAAACATGGTACTGAGCCGGTGAACATGCATGTCACCCGCAATATGCCCCGGCGCGACACCGAAGTGTTGGATGGTGGCTCACTTTATTGGGTCATCAAAGGGGTGATTCGCGCCCGCCAACCGATTGTCCGCCTAGATGATTTAACCGAGGAGCTTGGCCGCAAAGCCTGCGGTATTGTTCTGGACCCAGAACTTATCCGGGTTGAGCCACGCCCTTGCCGCGCCTTCCAAGGATGGCGTTACCTAGAAGTTGATCGGGCGCCGCCGGATATGGGGGCAGCGGCAGCTGCCATCGCCGATGATATGCCGGATAGCATGCAAGACGAATTGCGCGCCCTTGGGCTGCTGTAACCTTTAGGCGGTAATTCGATGCGGTGTTGCCGGTGTCGGCGAGTGGCGGCAGCGGAGGCCGGTTCTAGTTATTCTGCCCGCGCACTGCCGGTGCCATGATCATTTGCACATGTGTGCCGCCCGTCATCAGCGGCGCCAGGGTCAGGGTGACAACGCGCTGTTGGCGGGTATAGGTCATGGTCGACACATTGGCGCGCACAACCGTTATCGGTTTCCAGCCAAATGTCGGCATCTCGGTTTCAAAGAAACTGTACATCTGCGCCATGGCGTAGGGTGTGTCGTAATCCAAGCGTCCGATCCAGCCTTCGTCTGAGCCGAGGACCAGGGTTTTTTCCAGGTTTAGCCCGGCGCTGCTGGGAATCGGAACATCTGAAAATTGCTCGAACCGTGACTTCTCAGGGCTTTGCTTGTCGTCACTTGTTGCCGATTTAGTCGCGTTTACTGGCCGCGTCGCTGCTGTTGTATCGTTGCCGGTGAAATTCCCCGACGGCAATCCGGTGGCCGCCGGGCACGCGGTCAAAGCGATGCAGGCACCGGCGACGAGACCGGTGCGCAGGTTTGAAAGCCACGCCCGTCGCCAAGGCGACAGGAGCTTGTTGAGATCACGAATGGTCACTCGATCTGCCTCTTAAGATTAATCTTTATAGATAATACCAGAGCACGCCGGTTTTACCCATAAATGATTGTGAACGGCGACCGTAAAATCATAAAGATTGGCAGCGATTGCGCGCCGAGAGAGCGAAAATCTTGCCAACCTGTGCCGAATATGGCGGCCAGCACCTTTTTTTGCGATGCGCCGCCGCCGGAAAGTCTATCGCCGTTGCCGCCGGTAGGGGCTGGATGTTGTGCTGACCTGGGCACCGGAAGCTGGTATTTTGATTCTGCAATAAAAAGTCCGGATGAGTGATTTTCATGCTTGCGCTTCAAAACGCCTGGGGGTATACACCCGGTCTGCCTTGGACAGCCGATCAGCACAGTGTCGTC
>QCEM01000096.1 GCA_003280605.1 SAR116 cluster bacterium AG-355-O21
CTCACCAAATCGTTTGGGAAAAAGCAGGTGTTGCGCGGCATCGATCTTGACATTCACAGTGCGCAATCTGTGGTCATTATTGGCGGCTCGGGCAGCGGCAAATCCGTGCTGCTGAAATGCATTCTAGGGCTGATTGAGGCTGATGCCGGTTCCATCCGCATTGATGGGGTTGAAGCAACGGCATTATCACGGCCTGCCCGTGAGCAATTGATGGCTAAATTCGGGATGCTTTTTCAAGGCGGCGCGCTGTTCGATTCCCTGCCGGTTTGGGCCAATGTTGCCTTCGGGTTAATGCAAGCACAGGGCATGGCCGCTGCCGATGCTAAGGAAATTGCACTGGATAAATTGGCGCAAGTTGGCTTAGACTCGGAAGTGGCGCCGCTTTTTCCTGCAGCCTTATCGGGCGGCATGCAAAAACGCGTCGCCCTTGCGCGCGCCATTGCCCGCACGCCGGAAATAATATTTTTTGATGAGCCAACCACAGGGCTCGACCCGATCATGGCCGACGTCATCAATGATTTAATTGTCAAATGTGTCACCGATCTTGGGGCCTGCGCCTTATCAATCACCCATGATATGGCCAGCGCACCAAAAATAGCTGACCGGGTGGCAATGCTCTATGATGGTCAGATTATCTGGGACGGACCGACGGCAAGCATCGATGACAGCGGCAATGATTATGTCGACCAGTTTATCCATGGCCGCGCCGACGGGCCGATTAAAATGATGGTGCGTAACCCATGATCGAATGCGACTGATGGCAAAACGAAACAAACAATACGTGTGCCAAAGTTGTGGTGCGGTTGCCGCTAAATGGGCCGGCAAATGCGAAAGCTGCGGCGGCTGGAACACATTGGTCGAGGAAATCATTGAAGTTGCCGGACCGAAATCGCTCAACCCCAAATCCGGACGCGCCATCGACTTAGTTGGTTTAGCCGGCCAAGACACACCGCCGCCACGCCGCGTCAGCGGCGTTGCTGAGATTGATCGGGTTCTCGGCGGTGGCTTGGTGCCGGGCTCAGCGGTGCTTATCGGCGGCGACCCTGGGATTGGGAAGTCGACCTTGCTTTTGCAAGTGGTTGCCCGGCTCAGCAAGGCTGGCCGATGTGCCTATATTTCCGGCGAGGAAGCTATCGACCAGGTGCGCATGCGTGCCGTCCGGTTGGGAGTCACGGCGGCACCGGTGGAACTGGCCGCCAGCACCAATGTGCGGGATATTCTCGCCACCCTGGATGCCGCTGACGGCCCCGATGTGGTGGTGATCGATTCCATCCAAACCATGTATGTGGAAACACTTGATTCCGCACCTGGCACCGTGGCTCAGGTTCGCGCTTCCGCCCAAGAGTTGATTCGCCTGGCGAAGAAGCGCGGGATTGCGCTGTTATTGGTTGGTCATGTGACCAAGGAAGGAACCATCGCCGGGCCGCGGGTGCTCGAGCATATGGTTGATACCGTGCTTTATTTTGAAGGTGAACGCGGCCATCAATTCAGGATTTTACGGGGTGTTAAAAATCGTTTTGGTCCTACCGATGAAATCGGTGTTTTTGAAATGACGGAAGCCGGCCTGATGGAGGTTCCGAACCCGTCAGCGCTGTTTTTAGCCGACCGCCGTGACGATGTTTCCGGCGCCGTGGTCTTCGCCGGCATGGAGGGAACCCGCCCGGTTCTGGTGGAAATTCAGGCGCTGGTCGCACCATCCCCCTTCGGTACCCCGCGGCGGGCGGTTATTGGCTGGGACAGTGGCCGTCTGGCGATGGTGACAGCTGTTCTTGAGGCCCGTTGCGGGCTGGAATTTACCGGCCGTGATGTCTTTCTCAATGTGGCAGGTGGCCTGAAAATTACCGAGCCTGCCGCTGACCTGGCGGTCGCTGCGGCCTTGGTGTCATCGTTGACCGGCGCCGCCTCGGCAGCCGATACGGTGGTCTTCGGGGAGATCGGCCTGTCGGCCGAGGTGCGTGCCGTGGGACAGACCGAGTCACGTCTGAAAGAAGCTGCAAAACTTGGCTTTACACGGGCCATCATGCCGGCACGACGAAAATCAAAAAATGCCGGCGCAGGCCTTAACGCCGGGCTGCAAATCGAAGAAATTGGGCAGGTCAGCACGCTTGCCGAAAAGTTTTTGGCGGCTGAAAATGGTGCCTCTGTCCGCCGCCTTGCCAAACCACATTGAACGGATGCTGAGCCTCTGATGGATGCGCTACCGGTAAACATTGCTGATATACTAGTTGGACTAATCATTCTGATTTCGGCTCCATAAAAGCAGGAATGTGTGGTTGGCGGGCTGGCGATTCGCATATGCACTTCGGTGGCGCCGGCAGACCGCATCATTTCAACAATTTTCGTTGAGGTGGTGCCGCGGACAATCGAGTCATCGACCAAAATAACACGTTTACCTTCGACAACCGCGCGGTTTGCATTGTGTTTCAGTTTGACGCCAAGATGGCGAACCCGATCGGTTGGTTCAATGAAGGTTCGGCCGACGTAGTGATTGCGAATGATACCGAGATCAAAAGGTATTTTGGCCGCATCGGCAAAGCCGATCGCTGCCGGCACACCTGAATCCGGGACCGGAATAATCACATCGGCATCAACCGCCGATTCTTTGGCAAGCTCACCGCCGATCATTTGCCGGGCACGGTACACACTGGTGCCCTCAACAATGCTATCTGGGCGGGAAAAGTAGATATATTCAAAGATACAAAACCTCTTGGGCTGATCCCGGAAGGGGAACAGTGATCGCACCCCCTGGTCATTGATCACCACCATTTCGCCGGCGGCCACATCGCGCACAAAATCGGCACCGATGATATCTAGCGCACATGTTTCTGAGGATAAGATATAGGCATCACCTAAACGCCCAAGAACCAGCGGCCGGACGCCATAGGGGTCACGGACGCCAATAATCGAGTCTTGGGTTAAGCAGACCAGTGAATATGCCCCTTCTACTTGAACCAGGGCATCGACAATGCGATCCGGTACCGTTGATTGGTGGCCGCGGGCGATCAAATGGACAATGGTTTCGGTATCGGTTGTCGACTGGAATAAGCAGCCCCGGCGGACCAAGTCGCGGCGCAACTCAAAGGCATTGGTAAGATTACCGTTATGGCAAATGGCCATGCCGCCAAATTCAAAATCGGCGAACAGCGGTTGCACATTCCGCAAGTTTGTCTCGCCCGAGGTTGAATAGCGATTATGGCCAATCGCCGACTCGCCTTTCAAGCGTTCAACGATCGCGCCCGATTGCTGGCCGAAATTTTCACTGACATGGCCGTTGCCGCGGTGCGCATGAAATTGCTCACCGTCATAACTGACGATGCCTGTGGCTTCTTGTCCGCGATGCTGCAAAGCGTGCAGACCCAAAGCGGT
>QCEM01000097.1 GCA_003280605.1 SAR116 cluster bacterium AG-355-O21
GGTTGGGTGGGTGCATGAATAAAGTCCGGCAGGTTGATTTGAGATAGCATAAACACGTAATAAGCATAACATTACCAGCGAAATTTTATGCCCCAAAAACTGCCGTCCGATGCGCTAGCATTGACATCGCACCGAAGCCTCCTATTATCTATCCGGTGAAGACAATTGGGCATTTTCTCGCCAACAATTAGGTGCGGGCACCGTATTGAATTTTTCCGATCTTGGACTGAGTGAAGCACTGGTTGGCGCAGTTGAAGCTGCGGGTTATGAAACCCCGACGCCAATTCAGGAAAAAGCCATCCCCATCGTACTGATGGGACGCGACGTGCTGGGCTGCGCGCAAACCGGCACGGGTAAGACCGCGTCGTTTACTCTGCCGATGATTGATATTCTGGCCTCCGGTCGGGCGAAGGCACGGATGCCGCGATCGCTGATCATTGCACCGACCCGCGAATTAGCAGCACAAGTCGCCGCTAATTTTGAGACCTATGGCAAGAACCACAAACTGAACATGGCGCTGTTGATCGGCGGTGTGTCGTTTGACGAACAGGAACAAAAACTTGATCGCGGTGTCGATGTGCTTATCGCGACGCCAGGCCGCCTGCTTGACCACTTTGAGCGCGGCAAAATCCTGCTCAGCGATGTGAAAATTCTAGTTATCGACGAAGCTGACCGGATGCTTGATATGGGTTTTATTCCAGATGTTGAACGGATCGTCGGGTTGTTATCACGGCTGCGCCAGACACTTTTCTTTTCAGCCACAATGGCCCCGGAAATTCGCCGCATCGGCGAAAAGTTTTTGATGAATCCGAAAGAAATTTCGGTTTCGGCGCCGGCGACCACAGCAAAAACCATTTACCAAGGCTTGCTGGAAGTGGAGAGCAAGGATAAGCGGCAAATGCTGCGCCGCTTGCTGGAAACCGAGAATGTCAAAAACGCGCTGATATTTTGTAACCGCAAACGCGATATTGGGGTGCTGCAACGCTCGCTTGTTCGCCATGGTTTCAACGCCGTCTCATTGCATGGCGACATGTCACAGCCTGCACGCTTGGAAACGCTTGAGAAGTTCAAAAACGATCAAGCCGATTTGATGGTTTGCAGCGATGTTGCCGCCCGCGGCCTAGATATCAAAGGCTTAAGCCACGTCTTTAACTTTGATGTGCCCTCTAATGCGGAAGATTATGTCCATCGGATTGGCCGAACCGGGCGTGCCGGCGCCGATGGTCGGGCCTTTACCCTCGCCAGTTCCGCCGACGCTCGCTATTTAGCCGGCATCCAAAAACTCATTGGCAAAAAAATCCCCCTGCATCAATTTGACGGCGCGGAACCTGCCCCTGAAAATGCGCCGCTTGCCGAGGATGATGCCGCTCAACCGGTTGCAAAGCGCGGTGGCCGAAAAGCCAAGCAAGAGCCACAGAAACCACAAAGCAAACGCAGCCGCGAGAATAATCGCGGCCGTGATAAAGAACTGGTTCCAATGCCCTTGTCGGAGGAAAAATCACCGGTGATTGGCTTCGGCACCGAGACCCCCGCGTTTATGCGCAGCCCGGCAAAAGTTAAGACCGGTTGATTTTCACCGCACCTTGCGCAACCATGTCTAGCCGGTAATTATTCATCCAGTGGGCAGCTTGGGGGCGTGATGCGGACAATTTTCATTCAGGTAAAATGTGCCTTGGGCCAGGCTTATCGTGTCGCTGATGAAGCGGTGCAAGCGATTGAAGAGGTTTCCGAGGTACATTCGATTTCCGGGCAATATGATTTGATGATGAAATGCTATTTGCCGGATGATGCCGACATTGGTCATTTTGTGACGGATAAAGTTCAAGTCCTGCCGGGAATTACCGACACATTTACACTCATCGCATTTAAAGCCTTTGGCGAACCGTTAAGAAACAAACATGCCCCCTTCACCGAAAACTGCCGCGTCGGCGGCCGATGATGATGGCGTCCGCTGGTCAGCCGTCGCCAAGGCTTACCACGCCTATTTCACCGGCTTGATCCTGATGATCGCCAGCCGCCAAGGCAGCCATTCGGTTGGCCAATGGACCCAGGCCTTGTTCCGCCGGCAGCACCATTTACGGTTTCTGGCCAGTTTTGAAAAGCTTGGTTTAACGGCTCTGCCCGATGCGGTCGCCTGCGCCAGTTATCACTACCTCTCAAATGCCATTGGCGGCGATCAGGTTGAATATATGTACAGCCATGACCGCAAGGCCTGGGTTCGATTTTGTCATCCCCGCTGGATTTACGGCGGCACCGCGATTTGCGGTGTGCCGATTGAGGTCGGCCAAGGTTATATCCACGGCTGGTATGGGCACAACGGCGTCAGCTTGAACAATCCCCGCCTAGGCTTTGTGTGCACCAGTCAAGATGTCACTGCAGAATATGGCTTTGCCGGTTATTTTCAGGAATTTGACGATGAATTACGGCCTGATCAGCGAGTCCGTTTTGCACCCGAAGAAATTGCCCCTGCCTTTGATCCGGCTGCAGCCCCTAAGCTTGACTTAAGCGATTGGCCCGCCGCCCGTCTGCAAAAAGCAAATCGCAATTACGCCATGGACTTTGTCAGCAATGGCTTGGTTGAATTGCTGCGGTATTTCGGCACCGCTGACGCCAGCAACCTCGGCCATCACACCGGACAACTAATTGGCCGACAATTTTACCGCGAACTGCAAACCGATCTGGCGATCGGCGGCGATACACTTGCTGATTTTGCACAGTTGATGAGCATATTCATCACCGCCGCAGGCGACCGCTGCGAGTGGCAGCAGCATGGCGAGCGGATAACCATTCGACAATATGGCTGGCGGCTGATGCGCGATGCTTCACCGCTACACCCATGCTATTTCGATGCCTGGAATGGCCTATGGCTTGGTGCCTTGAATGTGCATGACCGTTTCCGGCGCATGCAGGTAACCGCCCGTGCCGATCATGGCGATGACTATTTTGAATGGCAGATAAAGTAAATGCGCAGCCGCTACCGGCCGCCGGCAGCGACAAAATTAAGCCAGTTGCGTACTTCACGGCGCCGGCTATCCGTGTTCAGTACGTCACCATCAATCCCCAAACGCCAGGCGATATCTTGACGGCCGGTATCGCCATTCAAAGTCTCTAAGTCGGCAATGAAGGCATCGGCATCGGCGTGATTACGAAACTTGCCAAAGCCGATCAGCATATCCTTGCGTGCTTTGGTCAAATTTGCCAGTTCATAGAGATTATATTCAGGGTGATATTGCACCGCCCAAAACCGCCCACCATCAAAACTCACATCGACAGCTTGTACCCGGCTATGGCCATTGCCTGCCAGCAGCACCGCACCGGAGGGCA
>QCEM01000098.1 GCA_003280605.1 SAR116 cluster bacterium AG-355-O21
GACTTTAGAATACCGATACCACCAACAATAACTATAAGACATTAACGCCTTTAGATTATTCATGCAGACGACTGGTCAAATATGCTCACCACCTGGGTCGTTATCTGGCAGCGTGTAGCGCTTACCATCTATCCACATGTATTTTCGAGCACGAGACATAGTGTGGTACCCGCTAACCAGAATATTTGGATTGGAACCAGCTACCTTGAAAGTTCCAACTGTCGCGAAGACCGCTCCGATAAGCAGCGCATGCGCAATAGCTGTGTAACCAAATACTGTGATACTTCCGACATAGAACGAGAAAACGATACACCACATCCAAGCCAACACTTGCATGGCGAGATGCCGAACGCTGTTATCAGGAATATTGCTAAGTGGATTGATATTCGAATTCATTATGGCGTCGTAGCTGTTTATCAACGTCTTTTTCATCTGATCGCTCCATGTGTTTCCCTTTTTACGCTCTATCGAGTTTCAGGGACCACTCACGAACGTCCATTTATAAATTTGCGGTTTTCCAGAAGCGTTTTGATATGGGTGACGCTTAAACAACCGTCCTCCACTATCGTTCCAGCACCCGTCATCTATCGAGCACCACAACAGCAGATGTATCAGCTTCTTATAGGAAATCGGTGGAAGACAGCGAGAGCGGATTTCTCATGGGAAATAGTTGCTACCGTTAGAACGGATACGGTGTCGCTTGGCTGTATTTTAGTTCTATGAAATGTGAAACCACAAATATATCACCAAGTTGTCATATATTATTCATCGTTGAGCCGTCTCGAATTTTAGTGTTTTCGATTTACGTCGCACCCGCACAACTGCGCACTGATAAAAATCAGTGCGCTTTTTTTATCAAAACGGATATGACTTGGCTTCGCTGTGTGGGGTAAGCGAATGCGTCTTCACGAATATATCACACTCCAGCCATAGAACTTTCATCACGAGGGCTTAGATGCCATCGGCGGGATCCCTCCCATGGTCTCACTTCGTTCTGTGAAGCCTCAAACTTGCGTGTTGATAAAAATCAGCACGCATTTTTTTATCAAAACGGATACGAATTGCTCTGGCTGTCTACAGTTGTGCCCGCACCTGCCATCTATCAAACACCACAACAGCAGATGTATCAGCAGCACTTGGTGCCGCTGCGCTGTCGCATTGTGTCTAACTATGTGCGGTGCGATGGAGGATGAGTTTTCTGATGGGGATATTTGTGGGGTGTGGATGTATGTGGGTGATACTCACCAACCCACTTCTCAAAGCCGAACTGGTTGGTTCTCTAATCAGAGTTTTGGAGAAGGTATGAAATCTTGGGATGAGATATGCGAAGCAGTGAATCTCACCTACGAGCAGACACAGCAGGTTGATGAAACTGCGAAGATAGTCGGTGTAAGTCGGTGGGAAGTGCTTGAAGCGTTAGGGATCAGCGATGAGTGGGAGCTGATACATGCTTTTGCATGATAGAGTAGTGCTAAGTATTAATGAAGCGCAGTTTTGCACATGAAGGTCCTACTAATCTGGTATGCAATATAGAGTAGCTTCTTCGCGTTAAGCTTTGCCAACCTATTTAATTGGGTTTTACAAAGCTGACTTTGCTCGTGGATTTAAGTTTTTTGTTTTTAAATAAGTCTCTAAAATTAGTGTTTGGGTTTCTTTACAGATCCGGGTACTCACTCATAACTTCACCTTAATGCTTCTCGGCAGTCCCTTTTTAAAAACTGTTCGGATAACTTCTCGGAACTATATCGCCGCCAGGCTTCCTGCATACCCTCAGGAGAAAGATGAATATCATCGATATGCCAAGAGCCGTTAGACATTCCATCCCCTTTATTAGTTATTTGATGTGTGTCTAAAAACCCAAACCCCTTTTCTCTAGATTGCATTTTTAATTCATAATTAAACATTTTGATTACCTCGCCTAACTGCATAATATCTTTTTCCGAGTGATTTTTAACATCAAGATTTGGGCATGGAACTCCTTGAATAATAACCCTGTGTTGATAATCAAAATTATTATTATCAATGTAGTTAAGATATTTTTCTACCGTATTTGAGATTATTTTTTCAATCTTCTTTTCTGGAAATTTTCTTTTATGTGCGATAATTCCAGTATCCAATCTACAATCTATCTCTCCAATTGCTAATAAAATATAGCTGCCTTTTGGAAGTTTGAGAAAAATATTCTCAAATTGATGTTTATATTCATTTCTAACTGAATTTCCTAAATGCCATTGCTTGCAGCCCTTAATCAACTTGGCACTGCAACGAAGAGTAACTCCACCTTTTTGAATACATAAATGATGACTACTCAAGGAATGACTTTCTCCAACGACGTATAGATTCTGATCAATTTTTTCTTTTGCAGTTTCGACGTATTTTTTTTCATGCCACTCTATAATATTTGACAGATACCTCCAATAAACTCTTTCATTTTTAGAAACGGGGGATGTTTTTTCTTGTATTTTGGTAGCCGCCAAAAGATGTTTTTTACTTTCTGTAAAATCTCCTGCTAAAAATTTGCAGATAGCCAAGTTCACACAAGCCCTCAAGGCATACTCATCAAAATCTATTTGCAATACTTTTTTTAATGCGTCGATTTCTGCTTCTAAATCATTCATATAACTTCGAGTAATTGATAAATTTAACATGGCTTCGGTTAAGTCAGGTTTTAACGCTGTCGCTTGTGTGTAGCTGGTTATAGCTTCGTCTAATCTTCCTAGTTCTTGGAGTGTAACACCCAAGTTGCTGTGGGCTTTGGCATAGTCAGGTTTCAATGCTATCGCTTGGTTATAGCTTCCTAGAGCATCATCTAATCTGCCTAGATCTTTGAGCGTGATACCCAAGTTGCTGTGCGCTTCGGCAAAGTCAGGTTTCAACGCTATCGCTTGCGTATAGCTTGCTAGAGCTTCGGCTAATCTTTCGAGTTCTTGGAGCGTGATACCCAAGTTGTAGTGGGCTTTGGCAAAGTCAGGTTTCAATGCAATCGCTTGGTTATAACTGGCTAGAGCTTCGTCTAATTTTCCCATTTCTTTGAGCGTGATGCCCAAGTTGTAGTGGGCTTTAGCAAAGTTAGGTTTCAACGCAATCGCTTGTTTATAGCTGGCTAGAGCTTCGTCTAATCTTCCCATTTCTTTGAGCATGATGCCCAAGTTGCTGTGGGCTTCAGCATCTTGAGGAGATATTGCTACTGCTGTTTGATTAGCATCTACGGCTTCAGACGTTCTGCCTGTTGCTGTTAATACTGCACCTAAAACTTTCCA
>QCEM01000099.1 GCA_003280605.1 SAR116 cluster bacterium AG-355-O21
CCAAAGCCACTGCCATAGCCATGACTGATGACCATCGGATGGGTGTCATCGCGGACTGCTGCGCTGGCCCATAAAAACCCGCAACTGCGCGCCGCAAAAAGCCATTTATGACAATTGCCGGTATACCAATCGGCAGCAATTGCGGGCAGGTCGATGGGCAACATGCCCGGTGCATGGGCGCCGTCGATCAACACCTGCGAACCAGCCGCCCGGGCAAGGGCAGACATCTTAGCCACAGGCAGAACCAGCGCTGTTGGTGAGGTGACGTGATCAATGATGGTCAGCCGGGTCCGGGTACTTAAGCCGGTTTGAAAAGCGGCAATGATCTGATCATCCTCGGATGCCGGAAAGGGCAGGTTCACGCGCTTCACGACGGCGCCTGTGCGCCGAGCAACGTATTGCGCGGTTTTATCAACGGCCCCATAGGTCTGGTTGGTAATGAGAATTTCATCACCTGCTTGGAAGTCCAAATGCCGGAGGACGGCATTGACCCCAACCGTGGCATTTTCAACCAGGGCCAGTTGATCGGCATTATCTAAGCCCAGATAGGCTGCCAGTGCCGCAGCGCTGGCCCGCATCTCGGGCTCAAAAAAGGCGCGCTCAAAAAACCGGCTCGGTTCCCATTCCATGCGCTGCTGGATCTCACGCTGCGCATCTCGGACCAGATTTGGCAGCGCACCAAATGCCCCGTGATTAAGATAGGCGATATCTGGTGATAACGCGAAATGCCCGCGCATTTTCATGCCAAAATCCAGCATTTTTGGATAATCTTCATCTACCCTCATAATTTACCGTACCATAGATCATAAACTATTCAAAAGACGTCGAATTTAGCAGTCGTGACGCTTGAAGATATTGCCCTATCACCGTATAAGTCCGGGGTCATATACGGGCGATGTGTATGGATCAATTGATGCCACGTTGCTGGGGACAACAGATTGTCTGATCATGATGAAACACTTTTGACGCCGCCGAAACGAACGCTACTTGGCCGTATTCGCGGGTATTTTTTTGCCGGTATTCTGATTACCGGCCCCATCACCATCACCCTGTATATCGTCTGGATTTTGGTCGGCTATGTTGACAATGCCGTCACCCCGTTGATACCGGGGCCTTATAACCCGTCCAGCTATGTGCCCTTTTCCATTCCCGGCATCGGCTTAATCACCGCCCTGTTGGTTCTTACCCTGATTGGTTGGTTGACCACCGGTTTATTGGGTCGTTGGCTGATCCGCTTAAGTGAGAGCTTATTGGCGCGGATGCCGGTGGTGCGGAATATTTACAGCACCATCAAGCAAATCATGGAAACCATGCTGTCACAGAAGTCGAATGCATTTCGGCAATGTGCGTTGGTGCAATGGCCGCGCCCGGGCATGTGGACGATTGGCTTTGTCACCGGTGACCCAGCACCTGAAATCAGCTCACAGTTTGACCAAAAATTTCTCAGTGTCTATGTGCCGACAACGCCCAACCCAACGTCGGGATATTTGATCTTTGTGCCGACCAGCGAGGCCACAATTTTAGATATGAGCGTCGAGGAAGGGTTGAAATATGTAATTTCAACCGGCATCGTGCATCCGGAAAGCGGCGCAAATGCTACTGCTGGCAATGCGCCGCTGCCGCCGAAATAAGCTCTTTAAAGGTTTACTTTTTGACCACGTTGAAAGCGCTAAAGGCTTGGGCGCCGGCCATGATTTCGATTAAATTTACGTTGATATTCGGTGGCCGTGTTGCCGCCCAGAAGACCGCGTCGGCAACATCCTCGGCGCGGATCGGCTCGACACCTTTGTAAATCGCATCCGCTTTGTCTTGGTCACCTTTGAAGCGAACGGTTGAAAACTCCGTATTTGCCAGCCCGGGTGCAACGTCGGTCACATGAATGTTCTTGCCGACCAGATCGGCTCGCAAATTCAACGAAAACTGCCGCACGAAAGCTTTGGTTGCGCCATAAACATTACCGCCAGGGTAGGGGTAGCGACCGGCAACCGATCCAAGATTGACGATATGTCCATAACCGTTGGTGACCATTTGCGGCAAGCAGGCCCGGGTACAATACATCAAGCCTTTGATGTTGGTGTCGACCATCTGCTCCCAATCGGCGAGATCAACTTCGTCAGCTGCTTCTAAGCCAACCGCCAGGCCGGCATTATTGACCAATACATCGATCGGTGAAAAGGCCTCGGGCAGGGTGTTAAAGACCGCTTCCACTTGCGCCCGATCTTGCACATCCAGCAGCGCCACATGCGCCGGATTGGGCAGCGATGCCTGTAAGCTTTGCAGCCGATCCGTTCGCCGGCCGGCAATAACCACGTTCCACCCTTCGGCTGAAAACCGCTCAGCGGTGGCTTTCCCAAATCCGGAACTTGCACCCGTAATAAATGCCGTTTTGGCCATTAATATTCTCCTATGTACGCGTTGATTTCACCATGTGACAGGTGTTTTTAGGAATGTTTTTCAGGCTTCAGTTTGCTTGGCGGCAAGCCAAAGTGCTTCCATGTCATCTAAGGTCGCAGTTGCAATTGGCTGGCCCTTTTCCCGCAGGCCCTCTTCGACCGCACAAAACCGCCGCATAAATTTACCGTTGGTGCCACGCAGCGCCGCCTCCGGATCAATACCAAGATGCCGGGCAAGGTTGACACAGGCGAACAGCAGATCGCCCATTTCATCTTCAATCGCTTCGGGTTTTACCGTCGCAGCGGCAATTTCGGTTTTTAATTCGGTTAACTCTTCCTCAATTTTCGCAATCACCGGTGCCAGCTCAGGCCAGTCAAAACCCACCCGCGCCGCACGTTTTTGCAGCTTGATCGCCCGCAGCAATGCAGGCAAGGCCAATGAAACACCATCAAGGGCGCTGGCCACACGTCCAGCGGCAGCGGCTTCAGCATCACGTTCCGCTGCTTTTTGGGCCTCCCAATTGCGTGTCTGAGCATCGGCGCCGGCAACCTTTTGATCACCGAAAACATGCGGATGCCGGCGGATCATTTTGTCGGCGATACCGGCGGCCACATCGTTAAAGTCAAACAACCCGGCATCTTTTGCAATTTGAGCATGGAAAACCACCTGTAAAAGCAAGTCCCCAAGTTCATCACGCAGGTGCTGCATATCGCCCTGTTCGATTGCATCGGCAACCTCATAGGCTTCCTCAATCGTATACGGGGCAATGCTGGCAAAGCTTTGTTCAAGATCCCATGGGCAACCTGTTTGGGGGTCACGTAATTGTGCCATTACCG
>QCEM01000100.1 GCA_003280605.1 SAR116 cluster bacterium AG-355-O21
GCGTATTATCAACGGATCCATCCAAGCTATCGCCCTGAGGGGCTTCGCGATTTTCTGCTGACAGCCTCGGCGATTGGCCAATTATATAAACGTAATGCCTCAATTTCGGGTGCAGAAGTTGGCTGTCAGGGCGAGGTTGGAGTCGCCTGTTCGATGGCCGCAGGCGGCCTGGCGGCCGCCCTTGGCGGCAGCAACGAGCAGATTGAAAATGCCGCTGAAATCGGCATGGAACATAATTTAGGCATGACCTGTGACCCTGTTGGTGGGCTGGTGCAGGTGCCCTGTATTGAACGAAATGCCATGGCCTCGGTGACGGCGATTAATGCGGCCTCGCTGGCCTTGAAAGGTGACGGCACGCATTTTGTCTCACTGGACGCCGTGATCGAGACGATGCGTCAAACTGGTTTAGACATGCAGTCTGAATATAAAGAGACCAGTCAAGGTGGCCTGGCGGTGTTTGTGCCAAGGTGTTAACCCTGGCCTTGGAGTGTTATCGCAATGCTGCCATGACCTCGGCGGTGAAGCCATCAAAGGCATCACGGTCGATCCAACGGACCACCGCCACCAACTTCTGCTCAGGTGCGACCCAAATCATATTGGCACCAACGCCGCGTGCAAAGAAACTGCTTTTAGGGGCGCTTGCCGCTTGCTCACCGGTGGTATTCAGCCACCACATTAAGCCATAGCTTGGATTAAGTGCCGCCGGTGTAAGGCTCTCGGTAATCCAACTTTCCGAGATCAGTTGCTGGCCCTGCCAATTACCGCGATTGGCCATTAACAGGCCAACACGGGCGTGATCACGGCTGGAAATCCATAAGCCACCACCCCAATGCGCGCCGCCGGACACCGACTGCATCGATTGGCCGTCAATCTCGACATAAGAATTGCCATAACCATGCCATTGCCAATCGGCGCTGGCACCGATTGGGTCCATGATGTATTCGCGCAGAACCTCAGGTAATGGCCGTCGCCAAACCCGCAACAAGGCTAAGGCCAGGCGATTAACCCGAACATCATTATATTCCCAAAAGCTGCCGGGAGGTTGCATTTGCCGCTGCTGGCCTTTCAGCACGTCGCTGCCGGCAGCAGCACCAAGGCTGCGATTATGGTCAATTGAGTCAGGCTTGTCCCACAGCGTGCCTTGCCATTCACTGGTCAATTGCAAAAGTTGCCGCCAGGTAATGGTGTGGTTTTGTGGCGGCTCAAACCCGCCGTCATCGACCAACTCCCTCACCGCAGCGTCGATATCTGGAATGAGACCGCGATCTACGGCCAAGCCGGCACATAGTGATAAATAGCTTTTGGTCGCGCTAAAGGTCATGTCAACACAGTCGATATCGCCCCATTGCGCGATAATCCTGCCATCGTGCAAGATCATACCGCTGGGGTCCTGACGCGACTTAACCGGGCCGATAATCTCATTGATGGGCGGCGGCTCGGAAAAATGTCCGGCCTCAAGCGCCTGGCGAATATTCCGGTCCATGGGGGATTCATGCCGCTTTGCAAAGGCAACGGCAGCAGCAAGCTGGTCGGCATCGACAGGGGCGTCAGTTGTTGACTGCCAATCATTACCGGCAGGCGGGAAGTAACACGTATCGCTCATCGAGAAACCTTTTGTGGGCAGCTAAAACAGTCTTCAAGAAATGCCATAATCGGGCGCACTTGGCGAGTAACAAAGCCTTTTACGGAAGTTTGTGTTGCCCGCGCCGCGCCAGCATTTGTCAACAGGCAGCACACGATGGTATGTCTTATATACACGCGTAGCGTGCGTGATAAGCATGCACGAAATAGCATCGGTTTTAATAAGTCAAAGTAGGCAAACAGGTGCGTACAGGGGCACATTACTCAGGTGAGGGCAGTGTTCTCGCAAACGCGGGCAGTGCGGAGTTAGTCGCCGCCCTGCATTCCGTCACCGAGGCGACCGACGGTCGCGGCCGAAGCCATTATCCGGAACGCAGCATTAAGGCCTTAATTAAAGCGGTTTTAGCGCGTCGCTATGGACCGCCTTTATTAGAGCTGTGCTATCTTCTTAAAGCTGCAGACTTAATTGATCAACGTCATGGCTATGCGGATTTCTTTTGGTGCAGCGCGCCATCGCAACAGGTTGATTTTCAGCTTCGCTGGGCCGCTGCGAAACACATTCCCGACGTGTGTGTTAAGGCGCAAGAAATTGTCCTCACCGTGGGTCAAAACAGCTTTGCCATTTCCTACGCGCGAATGCCATTTTTGCCGATACTACTGGATTTCTTAGTCACGGTGTTGGGGTTTGAATTAGTTCATGGGTTGGTTGCCGATTGGCTGGCGGCACCGACCCAGGACCAGGCAAGCGCCAGCAAGGTCGCGAATAAAATCGCCCGCATTTTTATATCACTATCTTCGCGACCATCTGATATCGCCGCATCAAAACCGCAAGCTAAGCCATTTCGTGGCATTCTTAAAAAGCCGCCATGGCGGCGATTTTCAAGCATTTGAAATTGACGATGCGGCAATCCTGGCATTCTGGTTACAGCCGCCAGACTGTGCCGAGGTGCAGTCGGATTACCGTAATTTTCGAAATGTGATGCGTGGCTTTATTGATCTACACCGCGCGGTGTTGCAGGGACAGGAACGGTTAGCATTGGCGCATGGCCCGCCAGACCTTGGCGATGGCACAAAGTTTGACGCTGATCGCGGCGCATTCACAGGTTTGCCGGACACACAAACGGCTGCTGACTTTACCTTACTTGAGGCGCTCAAAAGCGCCGATTGCAAGCGTTTGAAGTTTTTAAACAAGCGCGAACGCGATGATCTCAGCTTTGTCTTATCGGGATCCATGTCGGAGGTTGAATGTTTTGCACTGACCATGCTGCGCGGCATGGTCTTTGGGCATTTACAAAACTGCTTAAGCCAAGCACTCAGACGCGGTGCCAAGACATCGGAACGGCGGGGTATTCTGGATGCCGGACCGGATCTAAACTATGCGGGATATATCGTTCGCATGACCCAGCTTGCAGGTCATTTAGAGCGGAGTAATTTGGCCGCTTTGGATATTTTAA
>QCEM01000101.1 GCA_003280605.1 SAR116 cluster bacterium AG-355-O21
AAGAGTCATACATAGGCATTAGATCAGTCTTAGCTACATACCTACGTTAGATAGTTAATAGGTCTCAGTGAGTCTTATATGAGTTCCTAAAGTGTTGACGGTGATTTTGGTTAAGTGCCGGTGATCGGATTAACCATTACCCCAACCAGAGCCATGGCTACCGCCCCGGGGTCGGTCCGGGTGCATCTGTGATCGCTTAGTAAAGTCTGGGTCAGCCAGGTGATGTACAAACTGATGTACAAAACTTACCTGTTGATCCAACCAAGTTCCCGGCTAACCTATTGAGATAGCTTAGACGCTACGGGTGATGGTGCTTTTTCAAGGGAATGAACCCAGCCCCTGGGCACCATTTAATCTACCTAGTTTGATCTACGTCATTGATCCACTGCCCGCCGATCACCCAATCGCAGGCACAGACATGCGTGCGGTCAATGCACAACGGCTATATGCCACATCCTAGCTGCCGCCATCGTCGCGGCTCGTTTAAAATTTAAGATCATCTCGGCATCCACCAGATGTCCGAAAACGCATCGACGTGTCTATAGAATATGAGAGGTCAAAGAGTACTGCCAAAAAGTTGTCAGTTTTGTCTCAAAATTATTCCGATTATAACGCTTGGCTGTGGCAAATCCTATCGCGCGGCGGTGGTGATATGCGCGATCGCGTCTTTTAGCGCTCAGACATAGGTGATTTAACCCCTCAACACAGGCTTCAACATCACCATCGGGGCACCATATACCATTGTCTTTTGTGGCAAAATCCTTGCCACCTTCTCCATCAAAACCTGTCACCAAACACCCGCTTGCCATGGCTTCCAGAGGCGGCAGTCCCAGCCCCTCATGACGGCTCAATGATAAAAAAATCTCTGCTGACGCTAGAGCGCTGGCAACCAGGCTGGCGGAAACACCGTCAATTTTAATAAATTCATAATCGTCATGATCAGGGTAACGGGATCGGAAACGCCTGATAATTTGCTCTGATTCCTGCGGCCATTTTCGGGGCATATAAGCGATTTTCTTTTGCTTTTTTTAATCTCTGAACTGATCTTCCGCGATTTCTGGCGGGATGACCGCAATCTGTACATCGGTGACTTGGCGCGCGACCTCTGCTGCGCTGACATGGCTTACAACCATCAAACAATCGGTATTTTTGCGGCTGATGATGGGATTTAAGCGGTCTTCGCCATAGGGGATTCTGACAGACTGCAACCCAAAGTGATTTTGGCAAAAATAAACCGATTTCGGTCGCTGTTCGTTGGCCGACAGAAACTCATAAACGGACCGTGAATATTCGCCAAAGACCACCACGTCATTAACGTCAAGCTCATGACGTGGTCCCTGCCATACAGGTGCTGGCTGCTCCAACCACAGCGGCAGATCCACACCGTTTGGTGGCAACAGGTAAGCCGGGTATCCAAGGTGCAAAAGATGTTGCACATGGCGATTTATGACCGTCACCCCACCCGCTGGTGAGGGCATCCTCTTCGGCAATGTATAAAGGATTCTATGCAGCATAGTTGGCAACTTAACTCAAAATTCACGTGAATCAGAGATTATACCCGAAATTGAAACAAAAGAGACCATAAAATGACGGACGCTGCGTTTGATGTACCTAGTACAACTGTTTAGCTGTATCAAAAATTGACGCCATGATAATGCTTTTCATAATATGCAGCGGTAGCCATATGACCTGGTATTTAGCTTGTTATTTTATGATTATAGATTGAATTGGTGGATGCTCCGATAGGACCAGATACACTCGAAGGGTTCTATACCGTCTGTTTTCGCGGTCTACCTTTTCGTTATGAACCTTCATATCCAACGGCTGCCGCAATAAGGTAGTCAAGTTCCTGTCGTTGGTCCCTCGCCAAGACACCTTAAACTGCCTTCATATCGTTATATATGGTCGACGCATTGGTCTTTGGTTTGAGTAGTGTTCGTTCCTGGTTGTCCTGCAGTTTACATATCCAGTTAACGAATAACTGCAACTTTTGACCATATTGTTGACGATACTTCCTCCAACTTTCCTGGTTCCATTGACGACCAGTTGCAGTCAACAAACCCAGTTCAGTCAGAAAATGTGAAACAAACTGGTTCCGTGTACGGTCGGTGGTCAGTTCTTCTTGCCAAATGTTGAGATGGATTATGCAGCCATCCAACCTCGTTTGCTATTGGCAGAACGAGGCATGGAACTGGATGGAGATCCTTACGACCTTGGCATTGATGAACGCTTTAGACCGCTGGTTAAAGAAACGTTTAACCGTCTTCTCAATGGCAAGCGCAAACCATTCCCCTACAGCAACCCGGGTCAGGGCATCGTATTTGATCCTGCGGATATGGGCATGTCCTGGGAACAGTTTTTGAACCTTATCAGGGACCGTTTTGAGGCGGTCTCGGATCAATTCAGCAGCGGTGCAGGTTTAAAATTACAAAGGTTAGATTCTGACATAGCACAAGCAGTCATGCTTGAAGCCAACACACTCAATGTCCCGATGCTACCGATCCACGATAGTGATGCCTAACATCCGTTGGGATTCTGCGAACAAAATAGAAAACACCTGACCGCACACTGAGGTGCGTTAGGCTAGATTTGTACATCAGTTTGGACATCACCAAAGAACTCCAGCAACCAAGATGCTTAGAACTCAATGGGTGAGATCTGGATTGATCGTTTAAATGGTGCCCAGGGGCTGGGTTAGATGCCCTACTGAAGAACCAATGGTCACGTTCATACACATCTTATCAATAGGTTAGCCAGGAACTTGGTTGGATCAATAGGTAATTTTTGTGCCCCAGTTTGTGCCCCAGTTGTTTACTCAGATTTAATCAGTCGATCACAGATGCTTCCTAGCTAAACCCTAGGGCGGTCGCCATGGCCTATATGGGGGTTATAGTTAATCGGCTCATTGGCACTTATCTAAAAACATCGTCAATACATTAGGAGCTCCTAGGCGACTCACTGAGTCCTGTTAGCTATCTGAGGTAGATATGTAGCTAAGACTGCTCTAAAGCCTGTGTATGA
>QCEM01000102.1 GCA_003280605.1 SAR116 cluster bacterium AG-355-O21
AAGGTCGAATTATCGGTTGGCAATACTTTCATGGAGATTCCCGACCTGATCGTCAACTTGAACTCTAAAGGTCGTCAGGCAGCGTTTTTAAAAATTAAAATTTCGCTGGAAATCGAAAATGCTGAGGATATGGACGAGATCAATCAGGTCATGCCGCGAATTATTGATAACTTCCAAGTTTATTTGCGCGAATTGAGGATTGCCGATCTGCAGGGGTCATCGGGCCTATACCGACTGCGCGAGGAATTGTTGCGTCGGGTCAATCTGGCGGTACGGCCGGTGCGTGTTAAAGACATTCTCTTTAACGAGATGTTGGTGCAGTAGATGGTGGCCTTGATAATCGGCATGACAAAACACAGCGACCGCAGGACTGGATGAGATGAGCATCGACGATCGTGATGACGACACGGAGCAAGTCCTTAACAAGGATGAGATCGACAGTCTTCTCGGTTTAGAAGATGGCGATACGGGCGAGACAGCTCAGGGATTAGAGGCGCTGGTCAGTTCCTCGTCGATCACCTATGAGCGGCTGCCGATGCTGGAAGTGGTTTTTGACCGCTTGGTGCGGATGATGACCACAAGCTTGCGGAACTTCACCTCAGACAATGTCGAGGTATCGCTTGAAAATATTTCGTCTACGCGATTTGGGGATTTCGTTAACTCGGTCCCATTGCCGGCGATGTTGAGTGTTGTCATTGCCGAGGAGTGGGACAATTACATCCTTGGGGTGGTTGATTCAGCGTTAGCTTACTCGGTTGTTGATGTTTTGATGGGAGGCCGCCGGGGAACCGCTGCGATGCGCATTGAGGGCCGGCCCTTTACGACCATCGAACGCAATTTGGTCGAGCGTATGATTAATGTGGTGCTAAGTGACCTGTCAGTTGCCTTTGAGCCGATTAGCCCGATCACTTTCCGTTTCGATAGCCTGGAAGTTAATCCGCGCTTTGCAACCATCGCGCGGCCTGGTGATGCGGCCATTTTAGCTGAGCTGCGGATCGATATGGATGATCGTGGTGGTCGCTTTGATCTGCTGTTTCCCTATGCCACCCTTGAGCCGGTCCTGGAAATGCTGACGCAAATGTTCATGGGCGAAAAATTTGGACAGGATGCGATTTGGGAGAATCACCTTGCCAACGAGGTTTGGCTGACGGAAATCGAATTGGACGCGGTGCTTGACCAGTTGGTTATCTCCTTAAACGAGGTCCTGAATTGGAAACCAGGGTCACGTTTGATGCTGGATGTAAAGCCTGACACGCCGGTGGAGATGCGGTGCGGTGAGGTGCGGCTGTTTTCCGGCAAGATGGGGCAACGAAATGGCAATATGGCCGTGGCCATAGATCGTCGCCTGCGGAATTTGTAAATGATGGAGATCGCCACCATGCTTCCATGGGCCATTATTCTAGATGTTATGCTTGTGGTCTTGCTGATCGCAACAATCATCTATGCTTTGATGCTGAATCGTCGCCTTGCCCTGCTTCGCTCTGACGGCGTCAAGATGGAAGACTTTATCCAGCGCTTGAACAGTGCCAGTCAACGGGCTGAGGCAGCACTTGGCGGCATCAAAATGACGGCCGAGAATGCGCAAGATGTTATGGCCGAAAATGCCGGTAAAGCGGCAGCTCTGCGCGATGAGTTATTGTTCCTCATCGATCGCGGCGAGAAATTAAGCGATGATTTGGCGGTGTCGCGGCCGCCGGCGGATAATGTCGCTGCGAAGGCAGGCACATCGCAGGACGATAAGGGCAATCCGTCAAACCCGCTATCCGACCCGTCGGCCGGTCGCAGGGGCGCTGCATCGGTGGATCAAACAACCCAACAATCGCAAGCAGAACGTGAACTGTTGCGGGCTCTCAGAGATGTGAAATAACATGGTCTATAATCAGACAGGGCGCGCAGATCGACGGGTGACAGGCGCAGAAGCCGCCGCCGCCGCCACCATTGCCGCGCGCGAAGCCCGCCGTCGCACCTCCCAACCATTGGCCAATCAAAAACCTGATGCATCCGGAGCCGGCGCAGCCGCGCAGCCACGACCGGCATCATCCTGGCCGCGATTTCGGTTGCTGCCGGTGATGATTTTTGTTGCCGGCTTGATGGTGACGGTGCGGGTTGGTAATATTTGGTTTGCGGTCCAGGATGGCGGCGCCCGAATTACCATTGCCAGCAACGCCGAAGCACAAGCCGCTAATGAGACGGCGGCGCAGCCGGCGGCCAATGCCGAAACAGCCCCGGCGGCGGCAGTTGATGAGGACAAAAAGCCGCTTGATCCGATCATGTTTAGTCGCTCAGAGATTGAGCTGCTGCAAGAGCTTTCCAAACGCCGCAAGGAACTGGATATCCGCGAACAGGTTGTGATCCAGCGTGAGGGGTTGCTGACGGCTGCTGAAGTGCGCATCGAACGCCAGCTCGCCGTGCTCGAAAAAGTGAAAGCGGAAATTGATGGCTTGATTAAGAAATATGACGAGCAAGAAGAAAAAGAGATGAAAAGCCTTGTCATGATTTATGAGAAAATGAAGCCAAAAGAAGCAGCGCGCATTTTTGATCAGTTAGAAATGGATGTATTGCTGCAAGTGATCGATCGTATGAAATCAACAAAAACGGCGCCGGTATTGGCGGCGATGCTGCCTGCACGAGCAAAAGAATTAACCATGCGCATTGCGGAACGTCGAAAGGTTTCGGTGTCGAATTGACCCAACCTGCCGCCAGTCCAACGGACGATATGGACCAAAAGATTTTGATTGTTGATGATATTTCAGTGATGCGAAAAATCATGTTGGCGACCTTGCGACAGCTTGGTTTCGATAACTTGTTTGAGGCTGTTAATGGTCAAGAGGCCTTGGAAGTCCTGTATCGGGAAAGGTTTGACCTGGTGATTTCCGACTGGCAAATGCAACCTGTTGATGGTCTTGAATTGTATAAAATCAT
>QCEM01000103.1 GCA_003280605.1 SAR116 cluster bacterium AG-355-O21
GACGTCATACCAGGGATTATCCTCGGCCCATAGAATATCGCCTTGCCGGCCGCGAAAAATAGGCACAATCAGAACCGGCGTGCTCTCGGTTTCGGCAAATGCCAAATCATAATTATCTAAGAGCTGGCGAATCGCTGCCGGCCGGAAGGCGAAATCAAGCCGCCCCAAGTAGCGCACCGCCGAGGTTTTTTCATCGCGTACACTGTGCCCTTTCAGCAAGTCAAGAATGTCATTCGGCTCCAGTTCCGGCAGGCGTGACCAATCGGTGCTGCAGGTCAGCCTTTTCAGCAAACGCGTTAACGCCGCCCGGCGGCCTGCCATCTCGGCCATAGCGCGGGCTGCAACGGCGGTTTCTGCGGTTTCATCAACGACGATATCCGTGACGATGAAGATCCGTTGTCCATCGGCATGACCTGCGCCCACAGGCCAAACAGCCGCGACCAACAAGGCCAATAACAGCACCCGTGCGGATTGGTAAATCGATCGTCGCATTTCACTTCGCAAGGCCATTGGACCCACTCTTTACTTGCTCGTTTATCACAGCCTAGGCATAACAGCCACAGAAGGCGATTTAAAGGCAACGCCAAAGCCGACACTGTAAGGTTATACCCAATGGCGACGAACGACACCACTGCAAGCGCATCTGGCGGCAACCGGCCGCTGACCTATCGCGATGCCGGCGTTGATATTGACGCCGGTGAGGCGTTGGTTGAAACCATAAAACCCTTGGTTAAATCAACACAGCGTGCGGGCGCAGATGGCGAGATCGGCGGCTTTGGCGGGCTATTTGATCTGCGCGCCGCCGGTTTCAGCGATCCAATCTTACTGGCCGCCACCGACGGTGTTGGCACCAAATTAATGGTCGCCATTGAAAGCGGCCAACACCAAACCGTTGGCATCGATTTGGTGGCCATGTGTGTCAATGATTTGGTTGTTCAAGGCGGCAAGCCATTGTTTTTTCTTGACTATTACGCCACCTCAAAACTCTCGGTCGAGGTTGCGCGGGATGTGGTCGCTGGTATTGCCGAAGGCTGCCGGCAAGCAGGCGCGGCATTGATTGGCGGTGAAACTGCTGAAATGCCCGGCCTATATAAGCCAGGCGATTATGATTTAGCAGGCTTTGCTGTCGGCGCCGCCGAACGCGCTGATCTGATCCAACCAGGTCAGGTCAAGCAAGGCGATGTGATCCTGGGTTTGGCGGCCAATGGGGTGCATGCCAACGGTTTCTCGTTGGTACGCCGAGTTGTTGCGGGTAGCGGCCTAAATTATGCGGACTCGGCGCCTTTTGCCGCCGCGCAAAGCCTTGCCGGTGCCTTGCTGACGCCAACACGCATTTATGTCACGGCGGTAACTGCCGCCCTCAACGCCGGCCGCGTGCACGGCCTTGCGCATATCACCGGCGGCGGGCTGATTGAAAACCCACCTCGGGTTTACGCCGATGATTTGACCGCGGTATTAGACTGCACCGCTTGGGATGTGCCGCCTGTTTTCAAATGGCTGGCTGCCAGCGGCGGCATCGCTGCGGCGGAAATGGCCCGAACCTTTAATTGCGGTATTGGCATGATGATGATGGTACCGGAAACAGATGTGGCGGCAATCTCGGCAGCGGTTGAAGCGGCCGGTGAGCGGGTTTTCACGATTGGCCGGATAACGGCACGGCAGTCTGACATGCCGGCTGTGATGTTGGAAAATATGGACGTTACGTGGCCACAATGAGCGCAGCTGGAAACAAACCACGTGTTGCGGTTCTGATCTCGGGTAGTGGCAGTAATCTGCAATCACTGATCGATGCCGCACATGCCCCGAACTATCCCGCTGAAATCGCCTTGGTGCTGTCCAACGTCGCCACCGCCTATGGCATTGAACGCGCCAACAAGGCAGGGATCCCGGTAAAAGTTATCAGTCACAATGACTTTGCCGACCGCAGCAGCTTTGAAGCGGCGCTGGCGGCCAGCCTTGCTGAATTTAAGATCGAGTATGTTTGTCTGGCCGGCTTCATGCGGATTTTAACGGCCGATTTTGTCCGCCTGTGGGCCGGCCGAATGTTAAACATCCACCCGTCCCTGTTACCGGCGTTCAAAGGCCGGAATGTCCATGCCCAAGCCCTGGCCGCCGGTGTCACCATCAGCGGCTGCACCGTGCATCTTGTCACTCCCGAGCTTGATGACGGTCCAATCATCGTGCAAGCAGCTGTTCCGGTGTTGCCGGATGATGATGAAGCTCACCTGGCAAAACGGATTCTGGCCGAAGAGCATCGTATTTATCCACAGGCGCTGGCCTGGCTTGCCAGTGGCCGTATCAATGTCGCCGATGATGATAAAACAGCCCAGGCCCGGGCCAGGTTAGGCAGCCTTATCAATCCCCCTGTGTGAGCAATGGAAAAATTGCTAATCGGTTAAAAATAAACATTCAAATGCTTGCGCCATGGACGCGGAATGCGTACCATAAAGGCAACTTTTAACCAACGTTGGGAGACGTTGATGGACGCTGAAAAAATGGCTAATGACCCTACCAGCCGTGAGCAATGGGGCAGCTATAATCATTTCATCGCATTTTTTAAATGGTCGACGATTCTGGTAATCATCAGCCTGGTATTGATGGCATTTTTCTTGCTGTAAACTGCCAAAATTGCGGAAACAAAGAAGCGGGTCCCTTTTGAGGACCGGCTTTTTTCTGTACCGCCCACGTCACCCGTCGGCGCCCAAATCACCCACAGGCGCCAAAGTCACTCACGGGCGCCAAAGTCACTCACGGGTGTTGTGATCAGCCGACGATTTCGGTGCCGGCGAAAAAATAAGCAATCTCAATTGCCGCATTTTCCGCACTGTCCGAGCCGTGAACCGAATTGGCTTCGATGTTTTCGGCAAAGGTTTTGCGGATCGTGCCTTCCGCTGCTT
>QCEM01000104.1 GCA_003280605.1 SAR116 cluster bacterium AG-355-O21
CGGTCTGGCCATGGGCCAAGCTTATTTGCATCAACCCCGGATCATCATTCAGCGGGTTGTTGCCGAAAATCCGGCGCAGGAAATTGCCCGCCTTGATGCGGCCGTTACCTCCATGCATTCGGCCTTGGATGAGCTGTTTGCGGCCGCTGATTTAGCCGCCGCAGGGGAGCATCGTGACGTCCTGGAAACCTTTCGTATGGTGGCGCAGGATAAGGGTTGGATCGCCCGTGCCCGGGAAGCCATCGCCGGCGGCTTGACGGCTGAAGCGGCGGTTCAAAAAGTGCAAAATGATTTACGCCAACGGTACGCGACCATAACCGATCCATATTTGCGCGAACGGCTGGCTGATTTAGATGATCTGACCAACCGGCTGTTGCTGCAATTGGTGCATGACGAGGGCGGTCCGCTTTATCCGCAGCCGGCAGAAATGATTCTTGTGGCCCGCAATCTTGGGCCTGCCGACCTGTTGGAATATGACCGCCAGCGAATGCGCGGTGTGGTCCTCGAAGAAGGTGCTGCAACCGCCCATGTGGCGATTGTTGCGGGCGCTCTCGGGATCCCGTTATTGGGCCGTGCCAGCGGCGTTCTGGGAGCCATCGAAAACGGCGACCACGTCATCCTTGATGCCGATCACAGCCAAGTATTCATTCGTCCAAGTGTCGCCATTCAAGAGCAGTTCAACCAGAGTGCCGGCGTCCGTCAGGCGCAACAAAAACGCTATCGGGCGGCCCGCAACCTGCCGGCGATCAGCCGCGACGGTGTTGACGTCACCTTACAGATGAACGCCGGTCTGCTGATCGACTTGGCAAATTTAACGCTGACGGGTGCCGCCGGTATTGGGCTGTATCGCACCGAACTTGCCTTTATGGTGCGGCCCGAATACCCAGATGTGACCGCCCAGCGCGATCTGTATGAGCGGATCCTTGACGGTGCCGGTGATCGCCCGGTGGTTTTCAGAACCCTTGATGCCGGCGGCGATAAGCGGATTCAGTCTTTGGCCGAAGATGATGCCGAAAACCCGGCCATGGGATGGCGGTCAATCCGCATGGTGTTGGACCGGCCAAGTATGCTGCGACAGCAAATCCGGGCGATGATCCTGGCGGCGGCAGGGCGGCCGTTCTCAGTGATGTTCCCGATGATCACCTCCGTTGCCGAATTTACCGCCGCGCGGCACATCGTCGACCTGGAGCGGGCGCGGGCGCTGAAACGCGGCCTGGCGGTCTCGGGCCAGCTTAAATTGGGGGCGATGATTGAGGTACCTGCCGCCGTATGGGCGCTTGACGAGTTGTTGGCACAGACAGATTTTGTATCGGTCGGCAGCAATGACTTGGCACAGTTCTTTTTCGCCGCAGATCGTGGCAGTCAACGTTTAGCAGGGCGGTTCAATTCCCTCAG
Organism: SAR116 cluster bacterium AG-355-O21; assembly: GCA_003280605.1. Taxonomy (GTDB): domain Bacteria; phylum Pseudomonadota; class Alphaproteobacteria; order Thalassobaculales; family Thalassobaculaceae; genus TMED26. The sequence continues at coordinate 1,396 of QCEM01000104.1, forward strand.
TGCGGCCTTTTTGGATTTATTGTCAACGATTCATCAGCGTTGCCAAAACGCCGGCGTTCCCGTGACGGTCTGTGGTGAGATGGCGGGCCGACCGCTGGCCGCCGCTGCCCTGGTCGGGCTTGGCTATCGCCAGCTATCGATGACAGCGTCGGCAATCGGCCCGGTTAAAGAGACCATTCGGCACTTAGAGGTTGCCCCGTTGCATGATTTTTTGAGCGCCGCAATCAGGCGTGGTGAGCGAAATTTACCGGCAAGATTACGGCAATTTTTGGCAGATCACTCAGTTGCTGTGGATAAGTCGGGGAAAGTCGGCTGAAGGCGTAGGGTTCCTGGTGATAATCACAATCATAAGCAATTGAAGAATTGTGTATAAAGTGTTATCACCTTGGGCTGAATTTAAAACGATTACGCTACTTTTGTTTTTTCTGATTGTCTGCGGGGAAGCCATCATGGGATTAAAGCGCGCGTCATTGGTGCGTAAAATCCATGCTATTCGGGAGATTGATCCGGAAGCAGGTACGCCGCCGACAGCAGATGAAATGCCGCTGGACGGTCAGCGATCGGATACTTCAGAAACCTCAGACATTGGCGGCCGGATGCGGGCTGCACGGGCAAGGCTAGGCCTGACCGTGGATGATGTTTCGGCAACCTTGCGCATTCGCAAGACCTTCATCGAAGCGATTGAAGCTGGCCGCTCCGGCGATTTGCCGGGCATGACTTATGCCATCGGCTATGTCCGCAGCTATGCCAATTTCCTGAAGCTCGACGCCAATGCCACGATTGAACAATTCAAACGCGAAGCAAGCGGCTTGCAAACCCGAACCGAACTGGTTTTTCCGTCCCCGGCGCCGGAAGGTCGGGTCCCCGGCGGTGCCGCATTGCTGGTTGGATTGGTGTTGGCAATCGCCGTCTACGGCGGCTGGTACTACATGACCAGTAAAGATTACTTGCTGGCTGATTTGGTGCCTGATGTGCCGGAACGCTTGGCGCGTCTGGTGGAGCCGGGCGCTGATCGTGATGCCCTGGTAACAGCGCTGCCGGAAGATGGCGGGCGGCAACAATCAGCTGGCCAAGCGGTGCCATCTGACGGCACCCAAGACGGCCTCTCAACGCTGCCACAAAAGGCATCCGGTGACGGCCGCACTGACTCAGAGAGCCGGCCGGCGCAAACCGCCGTGACGGTGGATCAACAAACCAACAAGGCCGTCCCGCCGACAACAACCGCTGCCGTGGTCACATCGCCGTCGGCGGAAGGTGCTGCGGAAACCGCCGTGCCGGCGACTGAAACAGCGGCTGTCGACTCGGCATTAGAAATGGCCGCCACAGCGACAGCGTTGCCGGTAACCACGCCGACAACAGCGGCCCCAGAAACAGCGGCCCCAGAAACAGCGGCCCCAGAAACAGCCGCCTCAGACACCGCCGT
>QCEM01000105.1 GCA_003280605.1 SAR116 cluster bacterium AG-355-O21
GGTTTGCCGGCGGGCGGGTGCCGCAAGCACCGGCAAACATCGTCCTGGTCAAAAATATCGACATCATCGGCTTTGTCTGGGGAGCCTATCGACGGCAGTATCCAGGGCGATTTGCAGCGCAGCTCGAGACTTTATTTAAGATGTTTGTCGAGGGTAAATTGCACCCCCATGTGAGCCATGTGTTGCCGTTGGCCAAAGCTGCCGAGGCCCTCGATATTCTGACCTCACGGAAATCGACGGGTAAAGTTGTTTTGCAAGTGCGCAGCTAGGGGGTCGTTAAAAATCCGTGCAGCGGCCATTGCGTTCCCAGTCACCATAGCGGGTTGGCTCGGGGCCGTCGCTGCCGCCAATCTCGGTTGGCTCGGTGCTGCTGGCGATTTGCTGCGGCGCAATTGCCTCGGCTCTGAAGCGCGGGTCCAACATCGCCGGAACCGTCGCCGGCGGCGTTCTTTTGCGGCGTGAAACAAAGCTGCCGACAACGGCCGGGCGGGCCCCTTTGGCGCTTCTTGAGCTCTCATTCATGATGCTGTTGCCTCTGCTGTATGAACGGCAATGCAGCCGTAGTTTACGGCGCAATCTCGACTAATTTGGAAATCGCCTTGCAACGGCCTGAACACAAACCCGGCAATGTTATCGACCCGCATGCCGTGGCCGCCAAGGGCACTTTTTAGCTCAACAGGGCGGACAAACTTGTGCCAGTCATGGGTTCCGACAGGGGCCCATCGCAAGATATATTCGGCCGCGATTTTGGCACTGAGCAAAGACCGTGTGGTGCGGTTGATCGTGGTCACTAAGAGCGCCCCGCCAGGGCCAAGTAAGCCTTTTGCGGCGGCGATGAAAGCATCCACGCTGGCCACATGCTCAATCACCTCGGAGGCAATGACCACATCGAATTGATCGCCGTCCGCCAGCAGCGCCTCGGCAGTTGTGCAGCGGTAATCAATGCTCAGGCCTTGGGCCGCGCTGTGCGCCTGGGCGGCGGCAATGGCGGCCGCTGCCGCATCGATGGCTGTGACGTCGGCGCCTAAGCGTGTCATCGGCTCTGCAATCAGACCGCCGCCGCAACCGATATCGAGAATACGCAGCCCCGACAGCGGCATTGCCGCCGCCCGGTCGAGCTTGAAATGGTCACTCAAGCGGTCACGGAAAAACTGCATCCGCACAGGTGTAAATCGATGCAACGGGGCGAACGCACCATGGCTATCCCACCATTGATCGGAAAGCGCATCAAATTGTTGCACCTCGGTGGGGTCAACTGTCGTTTTGGAGATCGGTTGCTCGATCACGGTCATGGACGGTCCCTAGACGGCAGATTACGGTAACTATGCAGTTATTATCATATTGGTCCGGGCGGGGAAAATGGCAACTGTTGAGCTGCATGCTCTTGCAGTTCGCCCAGCCAATCGGTAAGACAACGGCGCATTTGCAATTTTTTGACTGACCCCGGTAGGCGATTCAGGTCATAACCACAGAGAAGTGAAACTGCACATGGCGCGAATTGTGCAAAAATTTGGCGGCACCTCGGTCGGCGATATCGACCGTATCCGCAATGCTGCCGTGAAAGTTAAACGTGAGGTTGATGCCGGCCATGAGGTGGCTGTGGGCGTTTCGGCCATGGCCGGACAAACCAATCAACTCGCCGCTTGGTCGCGGCAGATTAGCCCGCTGGTTGATGCCCGTGAGTATGATGTGGTTGTCGCCTCCGGTGAACAGGTTACCGCCGGCTTGATGGCCATGGCCCTACAGGATTTGGGGGTCAATGCGCGCTCCTGGCTGGCCTGGCAAATGCCCATCAAAACCGCGCGGATCGACGACATTAACACCGAGGCCATTGTCAGTCGTTTTGCCGAAGGTCAGGTTGCCGTTGTTCCCGGATTCCAAGGGCTGGGTCCGGATAATCGCTTGACCACCCTTGGGCGCGGCGGCTCCGATACCTCCGCCGTGGCCTTGGCGGCAGCTTTGAACGCCGATCGCTGTGATATCTACACCGATGTCGATGGGGTCTACACAACTGACCCAAGGATCGTCCCAAAAGCCCGGAAACTTGAGCAGGTCTCATTTGAAGAGATGCTTGAAATGGCCTCCCAGGGGGCCAAGGTTTTGCAAACGCGGTCGGTTGCCCTGGCCATGCGTTATGGGGTCCGTCTGCAAGTTTTATCAACCTTTGCCGACACCCCTGGCACTTTGGTCGTTGATGAGGAAGAAATCGTGGAACAACAATTAGTAAGTGGTATTGCCTACAGCCCGGATGAAGCCAAAATCACGCTGGTGAAAGTGCCCGACCAACCAGGTGTTGCAGCCTTAATCTTCGGCTCCCTCGCCGATGCGGCGGTGAATGTGGATATGATCGTCCAAAACGTCTCTAAAGACGGCGCGGCGACAGATATGACCTTCACGGTGAGCCGCAGTGAATTTGATCGTTCAGTTGACGTCCTGACCGGTTTGAAGGCGCAGTTGGGCTATACCGAACTGCGCTCCGACGCCAAGGTCGCCAAGGTATCGGTTGTCGGGCTTGGCATGCGAAGCCAGCCAGGTGTCGCCAAAACCATGTTTAAGACGTTGGCCGAGCGCGGCATTAATATCGAGGTCATCTCAACCTCTGAGATCAAAGTCAGCGTGCTGATTGATGACGAATACACCGAACTTGCGGTGCGGGCGCTCCACGCTGCCTTCGGTCTTGACCGCGACGACGAAGACTAGGTTTTGTGGAGCCAGCAATCACCATGCAGTCGGGACGGCCATTGGATGAGGCGGATATTACCCGCCGGATGTTATCGCGGTT
>QCEM01000106.1 GCA_003280605.1 SAR116 cluster bacterium AG-355-O21
GGACAGCCTGATGCCAACCATAATTTGGGAGTGATAGCAGTATCCGCTAATAAAACTGCGGCAGCGTTACCATTGTTCAAAAATGCCCTGGAAGCCAATCCCAAGATAGGACAATTTTGGCTGAGTTACATTGATGCTCTCATCAAAGAAAAACAGTTTGAAAATGCGAAGCTAGTGATTGAACAGGCGAAAACGCAGGGTGTGGCTGGAGAAAAGTTAAATGTCTTGGAAACAAAACTTACACCAACCGTGCAGGCAAATGTGCCTAAATTAGCTGTGCAAAATAAAAGCCTGTCATTTTCACAAAAGCGTAATAAATTATCGAAACAAAAGAAGGGAAAGAAGAAGGCAAAAAAACAAAACTTAAATGTCAACAATCCATCTCAGCAACAACTCGATGGTCTTTTAGACTACTATCAGAAGGGGCGATTGAAGGACGCTGAAAAGCTGGCTACATCCATTTGCCAAGCTTTTCCTAAACATCCATTTGCTTGGAAAGTTTTAGGTGCTGTATTAACAGTAACAGGCAGAACGTCTGAAGCCGCAGATGCCAAACAGACAGCAGTATCATTATCTCCTCAAGATGCTGAAGCCCACAGCAACTTGGGTAACACGCTCAGAGAAATGGGAAGATTAGACGAAGCTCTCGCAAGCTGTAGGCAAGCGATAGCGTTGAAACCTGACTTTGCTGCAGCCCACAGCAACTTGGGTCTCACGTTCCACGAACTGGGCAGATTAGACGAAGCTCTAGCCAGCCATAATCAAGCGATAGCATTGAAACCTGACTATGCTAAAGGGCACAGCAACTTGGGTGTCACGTTCCACGAACTGGGCAGATTAGATGAAGCTCTAGGAAGCTATAACCAAGCGATAGCATTGAAACCTGACTATGCCAAAGCCCACAGCAACTTGGGTGTTACGTTCCAAGAACTAGGAAGATTACACGAAGCTATAGCCAGTTATACGCAAGCGATAACGTTGAAACCTGACTATGCCGAAGCCCTCGTAAATCTCGGTATAGCTATCAAAAACGTAAAATTCAATTCATCGAACCCCAAGCTCTATCCCCCATTAACGCAACTAATAACTGCTGGAAATTTTTGTCGTCCTAAGGATGTAGCGGGTAGTATTTTACGTCTCTTAGAGCAAGATACTCAAATCAAGGATTTACCGCTTAAGAAAAATTTTACTTTGCGCCTTAACGAGGCAACTTCCATACTTGAAAGTCTAGATAAACTTCCGCTTCTTCATAATCTGATGCGTTTAAGCCCACTTCCCGCGCTCCAGTTCGAGGACCTCTTTGTTATGTTGCGAAGTTTTCTTCTTAAAAATCTGGATAAGATGGAGGCGTCCCCTAAACTCATTTATTTTCTATCGACGCTTTCTCTTCATTGTTTCACGAATGAATATGTTTACATTGAGAGTGATGAAGAGACTCATTTAATTGACGAACTGCAAGCTAATATTTCTCAACTCATGGCTCAATCAGAACAGCCAGCAGCCTTGAAGGTTTTGTGTTTAGCGTCTTATCGTTCGTTACACCAATATGATTGGTGTCAAAAGCTAGAATCTCTTGATAATTTAAAAGAGGTGAAGAAAAGGCTGATAGCGGACCCCCTTCTCGAGAAAGTGATAGCTCAAGAGATTCCTATGTTGGAAGAAATATCCGACGCTATGTCGCTAAAAGTTAGGCAACAGTATGAAGAGAATCCTTATCCGCGATGGGTGAAACTAAGCGTCTTCCCAGAGGCAAAACCAATCGCTGCAGTTTGTGATGGATTTAAGCTTCAGCTCTATTCCGACAATATTAAAAACGTTACTGCTCCGGCTATACTTATTGCTGGTTGCGGCACGGGTCAGCATTCGATAGAAACTGCTTCGAGGTTTTCAAATTGTCATGTCAATGCTGTAGATTTAAGCCTTGCAAGCCTAGCTTATGCCCAGAGGAAATCTAATGAGTTACGTTTTATCAACATAGATTATTTGCAAGCAGATATTTTACATCTCCATCAAATGGACAAAGAATTCGACATCATTGAAAGTGTGGGTGTTCTCCATCATATGGATGAACCGATGGCTGGATGGAGAGTTCTCGTGGATTTATTAAAGCCCGGTGGTTTGATGAAATTAGGTTTGTATAGTGAGTTAGCTAGGAGCCAGATTGTAAAAGCTCGAAGGGCAATAGCTTCCTATGAAATAGGGACATCTGCAAACGAGATCAGAAACTTCAGAGAGTTCTTAAGAGAGTCTGAAACCAATAATGTAAAACAATTAAGCTCATTTTCAGATTTCTTCTCTTTGAGTGAATTTAGGGACTTAATATTTCATGTTCAAGAGCATCGTTTCACTCTGCCACAGATTAAAAACTGTCTCGACGAACTGGGGCTAAAGTTCTGTGGATTTGAGAAGAAAGACGTTATCTCAAATTTTAGAGAGCTTCATGGGAACGAAGCGGATATCTATGATCTACAATTGTGGCATCAGTTCGAGGAAAAAAACCCCCGAGCTTTCTCTGGGATGTACCAGTTTTGGTGTCAGAAGCCTTGAGTATAATCAAACATTGCTATCGTCACATGAAATCGAAGCAAATTCAATCTAGATCAACGCCCTCAAACATCACTTTTTTACCCTAAAGGCGCTTATATCTTTCAGCCGTCATCAAGCACGAGATGTAGAAAGTTCCACCACGAATAGCTTTAGCAATTTCGTCTGTGGTTTTTAACCCGCCT
>QCEM01000107.1 GCA_003280605.1 SAR116 cluster bacterium AG-355-O21
CGCGGCGGCCGTTTTTTTGCTTACCAAGCTGGTCAATCGACAGATTGGCGGTTACACAGGTGATGTCATGGGGGCGGCACAACAAGGCATTGATACAATTGGACTTATAGCCCTTGCGAGCTTTTAAAATGGGCACTGATACAAGGCTGCGGCGGCGATGAGTAAGACGGCACGCTGGACATTTATCCGCCATGCACCGGTGATCGCAAAGGGCCTGCTTTATGGCGCCAGCGATGTTCCTGCGGATTGCTCGGATCAGGCCGCCTTTGCCGCCCTGGCCGGTAATTTACCGACCGATGCGGTTTGGCTCAGCAGCCACCTCAGCCGGGCGCAAGATACCTTGAAAGCGATTATCCGCAGCGGGCCCGCCGAGGCGCTTCACGGCGCCGATGCGTTCGTGATCGACCGGCGTTTCGCGGAGCAAGATTTTGGCACGTGGGAGGGCGAAAGCTACGCTGATTTGCAGGACGCACAAGCGACCGCCTATCAGCAGTTCTGGCAAGATCCGGCCAATGCCACGCCACCCGGCGGCGAAAGTTTTGCAGCGGTTGTTGAACGGGTTGCCGCAGCCATGGCAAGTTGGAGCCAGCAGCACCTGGGACGTGACCTCATCTGTGTCTGCCACGGGGGTACCATCCGGGCGGCTCTAGCGGTTGCATTGGATCTAAGCCCGAGCGCGGCATTGCGATTTGTGAGCGACCATTTGGCCCGCACTGAATTGGATTATCTTGCCGCCGACCCCACATATGAAGGGGGGTGGCGGGTGCGTGCGGTCAATTTGCCGGTACGGTGATCAGCGATGACCGCTGATATCGCTGAGGGATGAGGGGAAGTTTATGTCGACACGTCGATTTATGTTCATCATTATGATTTTGATCCTCGCTTTGGCGGCGACCGGCACGGCAATTTGGCTGACCCTCAAAAGCCATCGCGGTGCAATCGTTAGCGTGCTTGACATCGGCGGCCCATTCTCACTGCTTGATCACACCGGTAAACGGGTGACAGAGGCAGATTATGCAGGCCGTGTGCAGGTAATTTTCTTTGGCTATACCTATTGTCCGGACATCTGCCCGACGGAGCTGTCGCGGATCAGCGCCGTGATGGACGCCTTAGGCGATGCGGCCGATCATGTGGTGCCGATTTTTGTCACTGTCGATCCCGACCGTGACACGGTTGAGGTCATGCGCGACTATCAACAGAGCTTCCATCCGGGGATTCAAATGCTGACCGGTAAGCCCGCTGAAATCGCCGCAATGCAGGCGCATTACCGCGTGTATGCGCAGCGTGTCGGCGCAGATGAAAATTATCTCATGGACCACAGCAGCAACACGTTTTTGATGGATCGTGCAGGCACCTTTGTGACCCATTTCACGCAGCGCTCATCGGTCGAGGATATGACCGCAAGACTGCGGGCCGTGGTCGAGAAATCTTGATCGCCATGGTCAATCCACGCTAGGCTCACCTCTCATCGGAACATTTTGCGGGATTTATCGATATGACGGACGCACCTCGGTTGAGGGGGGTCATGGCCGCTGCCCTGACTGCCTTTAAAGACGACCTTTCGATTGATGTTGACGCCACCATTGCGCATGCTCACTGGCTGCTGGGCAATGGGTGCGACGGTGTGCTGCTGTTCGGCACCACCGGTGAAGGCAACTCGCTATCCGCCGCCGAGCGGCTCGATTTCATGGATGCCTTGGCCGACAGCGATCTGCCGATGGATAAATTGATGATGGGCACCGGCTGCTGCTCATTTCCGGAAACTGTTGCGTTAACGCAGAAAAGCTTACAGATCGGCATCGACTCGGTTCTGATGTTGCCGCCTTTTTATTATAAGAGCCCCAGTGAAGATGGCTTATTCGCGCATTTTGCCCGGGTTGTTGAGGATGTCGCATCGGCACAGGCGCGGTTTTATCTGTATCATTTTCCGCAAATGTCGGCGGTGCCCTTCAGCCATGATTTGATTGGCCGATTGCTGGCCGCTTTCCCAGGTCAAATCTGTGGCTTGAAAGACAGCTCAGGTGATTTTGAAAATATGCGGGCGATGGCAGAGAAGTTTCCGGGCTTTGATGTGTTTGCTGGCACCGAACGCTATTTGCTGGATATGCTGCGAGCCGGCGGCGCAGGTACCATCACCGCCACCGGCAATGTCACCTCCCGTCTCTGCGGTGAGGTCTATGCAAACTGGCAAGGCAGCGATGCCGACCGCTTGCAAGATAAGCTCACGGAGCAACGTTTAGCATTGCAGAACTACCCTGCCGCTGCAGGTTTGAAGGAATTATTGGCCCGTGAAAGTGGCCGTGACGGCTGGCGAAACTTGCGTCCGCCGTTTTTGCCGCTGGCCCAAGATAAAGCCGATCAATTGGCGGCCGATATGGCGGCAATTGATTTTTCATTGCCGAAGATGGCGGCCTAAAACCACCGGTTTTGGCAGGCGAGACTTAGGCGTCGCCTGCCAACCAGTCTTCAATCAACCGCCGCGAGATTGAAATTTGACGCGGTAAATATTTGCCCTGGGCGTCAAAGTTCTTCATCTCGTCACGGCTGAACCACTGC
>QCEM01000108.1 GCA_003280605.1 SAR116 cluster bacterium AG-355-O21
TGCCGATTTGCGGCGGTTTCGTAATCTGTCCTACGCTGAATTAGCGGTTGAGGTCATGCGGCCGTTTGTTGAGGGCAGCATTGATGACGCCAGCCTGGAAGCGATTGTCAAAGGTGCTTATCAAGACTTTGGGCATCCCGCAGTCGCCCCCTTGAAGCAACTTGATCAGGGCCTTTGGATGATGGAATTATTCCACGGCCCGACCCTGGCCTTTAAAGATTACGCGATGCAAGTGCTTGGCCGGTTGTTTGACCACGTGCTGCAGCAGCGCGGCGAACGGATCACCATCGTCGGGGCAACCTCCGGCGACACCGGATCAGCCGCTATTGAGGCCTGCCGGGACCGTGACGCCATCGATATTTTTATCCTGTTTCCAAACAATCGGGTGTCACCGGTACAGCAACGGCAGATGACCACGGTGGATGCCGCAAATGTGCATGCGATTGCCCTCGACGGGCATTTTGACGACTGCCAAGACATGGTTAAGGGCTTGTTTAATGACCTAGCTTTCCGCGATAAAATGCAGCTATCGGCGGTTAACTCGATCAATTGGGCGCGGATTATGCCGCAAATCACCTATTACTTTGCGGCCGCGATCGCCCTCGGTGCGCCGGACCGGCCTGTTGCCTTCTCCGTGCCATCGGGCAATTTCGGTAATGTTTTCTCCGGCTACGCAGCAGCTCAAATGGGGGTGCCGATTTCGCAGCTGCTGGTTGGCGCCAACCGCAATGATATCTTGGCCCGCTTTATGACCAGCGGCACCATGCAAATGCGCGGGGTTGAACCCAGCTTGTCACCCAGCATGGACATTCAGGTCTCAAGTAATTTTGAGCGGCTGTTATTCGACTTGCTTGACCGCGATGGTGGTGCCGTCGCGCGGACCCTGACTGATTTCCGCCAAACCGGCCATTTTAGCGTCTCCCAAGGGCAGCTAGCGCGAGCCCAAGAGATGTTCCAAGGTCACGCAGTTGATGATGCAACGACCTTGGCACGGATAAAGGCAACGGCTGCGACAACAGGCGAAATCATCGACCCGCACACGGCGATTGGCATTGAAACCGCTGTCGCGCTGGCCGCAAACATCACCGACCCACTGGTCTCCTTAGCCTGCGCCCATCCAGCAAAATTCCCGGATGCTGTGCACCAGGCGAGTGGCCATTATCCCGCCCTACCGGCGCGCCTGGCCGACCTGATGGAACGCCCGGAACGGCTCACCGTTTTAGCCAATGACAGCGATGTGGTGAAAGCCTTTATCGAAGAACATGTCACCACCGGAGGCACATTATGACCACGTCCACGACCGCCCCGCAGCTCACCAGATTGGCCAATGGACTGCGCATTTTAACGGATCCAATGGGCAGTGTTGATAGTGTCTCGCTGGGCATGTGGATTGGTGCCGGCGCTCGCCATGAAAACCCTGAGACAGGCGGCGTCGCTCATTTGCTTGAGCACATGGCCTTTAAGGGTACCAGCCGCCGTGACGCGCTTGCCATCGCCGAAGAAATCGAAGATGTCGGCGGCCATTTAAATGCGTACACAGCCCGCGAACAGACGGCCTATTATGCCAAAGTTTTGAAGGAGGACGCACCGCTGGCGATCGACTTGCTTGGCGATATTCTTCAAAATTCCCGCTTCGATGCCGATGAATTAGCTCGTGAAAGAACTGTGGTGCTGCAAGAAATCGGCCAGGCCGCCGATACCCCGGATGACATCATTTTTGACGACTTCCAGGAAACAGCTTACCCCGATCAGGCGATTGGCAGGCCGGTTCTTGGCCGCGCCGAGGTGGTGGCGCAAATGGACCGGCAAGCGATTGTCGATTTCATTGCCCAAAATTACGGCGCGGATCGGATGGTTTTCGCCGCCGCCGGCAATATCGCGCATCAAGCGGTGGTCGATATGGTCGGCGTCGCCTTCGAGAACCTACCTGCAGAAAGCCGCGCCAGCAGCCAACCTGCGATTTATCGAGGGGGCGATCACCGCCAAGAGAAAGATTTAGAACAAGCACATCTGATCATCGGCTTTGATGGGGTTGCTTTCGATGACCCTGATTTTTATGCGCTACAGGTTTTCTCGACGATTTTTGGCGGCGGCATGTCGTCGCGATTGTTCCAAGAAGTGCGTGAAAAACGCGGCTTAGTATATTCAATTTATTCCTTTGCCTCATCCTTTTTGGATGGCGGCATTTTTGGCATTTATGCCGGCACCGGACCGAATGAGGTAGACCAGCTGGTGCCGGTTTTGGCCGATGAGATCGTCAAGGCGGCAGGCTCGATCAGCGCCGCTGAGCTGGCGCGGGCAAAGGCGCAATTGAAATCCGGCTTATTGATGAGCCGGGAATCAACGTCTAACCGGGCCGAACAATTGGCGCAGCACATGTTGGTGCGGGGTCGGATTGCCAGCAGCGCCGAAATTGTCGCCAAAGTCGATGCGATTGACTTGGATGCCATTGCCGAGGTCGCGACCCGGCTTCGACGCAGTCCGCCGACCGTTGCGGCAACAGGACCGTTGGCCAAATTAGAAGATTATG
>QCEM01000109.1 GCA_003280605.1 SAR116 cluster bacterium AG-355-O21
GGCACACCCGGAGGCAGAGATGCCGGCTGACTTTGCGGCCATCGTTGGGCTGTTTGAAAGCCACCGTGAAGCCGTATTGCAAACCCATTTGATTGAAAACGTCCGCCCTGTAGAGGTTGCTGCCGGCCGTTTGATTTTCCAGCCCTTAGCAGGCGCGCCAAAGGACTTAGCAAGCCTGTTGGCCAACCGATTACGGACGTTCACGGCGGCGGCTTGGCATGTTGAATCGGTGCCGGATGGTGGCCAGCCCAGCCTGAGCGAATTGCGCCAAACAGCCCGCCTGGAAGCGGAAGCGGAAGTTGCCCGTGACCCTGTGGTGCGGGCGGTTTTAGAGGCCTTTCCGGGAGCGGCAATTGAATCCATCAAAGATCTCCGGCCTGTCGGTGAGGCGGCGCTGACCGAAGCGCCGATTGAAGCCGGCGATTTCGATGATGATCTTGATGCCGATGGTGAGCCCATCAGTGTGCATTCTTAAGACGCGAATTTTAGTGGTAGCGAGGCAAGTAGATGAAGAACATCGCGCAAATGATGAAGCAGGCGCAGGAAATGCAGTCCAAAGTGGAGGACATGCAAAATCAATTGGCGGAGCTGGAAGTCACCGGCGAAAGCGGCGCCGGCATGGTCAAGGCGGTGATGACCGGTAAAGGCCAGATGAAAGCACTGGAGATTGAGCCAAGCTTGCTGACACCAGAGGATGTGGAAGTGCTTGAGGATTTAATCATTGCGGCGGTTAATGACGCCCGCAACAAAGCCGATGAGCGCAGCAGCGAAGAAATGCGCAAGCTCACAGGTGGCCTACAATTGCCACCAGGATTTAAACTGCCGTTCTAACCATCCGCAGGCGACGTTTTATGAGCAATGGTGATATCGATCATCTGATGCGCTATCTGGCGCGTCTGCCAGGACTGGGGCCGCGATCGGCTCGGCGTGCCGTGCTGCATTTGTTAAAGCGGCGTGAAAGCTTGATGCTGCCATTGATTGAGGCCTTGAAACAAACCGCCGAAACAGTGGTTGCTTGCGACAATTGCGGCAATTGGGATAACCACAACCCATGCGCGGTTTGCAGCGACCACCGCCGCGATGCCGCCGTCATCTGTGTCATTGAAGATGTGTCCGACCTTTGGGCGCTGGAACGGGCAGCCGCGTTTCGCGGCCATTACCATGTGCTTGGCGGCGTGTTATCGGCGCTGGACGGGGTTGGCCCGGAAGACCTGAATATCGACCGGTTGGTTGCGCGGGTGATGGACGGCAACATTCGTGAAGTAATTTTGGCGATGAATGCCACCGTCGACGGTCAGACCACGGCGCATTACATTGCCGATCGTTTGGCCGGCCGGAACGTCGAGATTAGCCGCTTGGCCCATGGCGTGCCGGTCGGCGGCGAATTAGATTATCTTGATGACGGGACCTTAGCGCAGGCACTTAAAGCCCGCCGCGGCGTTTAACTGCCCTGGTTGCTGTCAACCAGTCGGGTGACATTTTCAGCGGTGTTCAAGGCGTCAAGATTGCCGTCGTCGCCCAGATCCAACTCTTGAATCTTAACGCTGCGCTTGGTCACTTTATCCGCTGAAATGCGAATTTCCCGGAGATCTTTTTCAGCTTGGCCAAAATGGCTTTGCAGCTTATCGACTCGCTGATCAAGGCGGCCAATGTCGTCCAACAACGCATGCATTTCTTTTTGGATCACATGCGCTTGTTCGCGCATCCGAACATCTTTTAAGACCGCCCGCACCGTGTTCAATGTTGCCATCATGGTGGTTGGTGAGACAATCCAAACCCGCCGCCGGAAACTATCTTCAACGACTTGGGGAAGGTTGGCATGCAATTCAGCATAGACAGCTTCCGAGGGTAAAAACATTAACGCTGACTCGGCTGTTTCTCCGGGCAGGATGTATTTTTCGGCAATTTGCCGAACATGCAATTGAATATCGCTGGCAAGCTGTTTGCGGGCGGCCGCACGGCTGCTTTCATCACCAGCCGCCGCCATCGCGCGATAGCCTTCCAAGGGAAATTTTGAATCGATCACAATCGGTCCCGGCGGGTTTGGCAGCAACAATAAACAGTCCGCTCGCTTGCCATTGGAGAGCTGCGCTTGAAAGGCATAAGCACTGGGTGGCAAGGTGCTGGAGACCAGATCGTTTAATTGGATTTCCCCAAAAACGCCGCGCGCTTGCTTGTTCGATAAAATATCCTGCAGGCCAACCACCTGGGTCGATAGCTCGGTGATGTTTTTCTGGGCCGCATCAATGACCGCTAACCGTTCCTTGAGGTCACTCATCGAGGTTTGGGTTTTTTCTTGGTTTTTGACCAGGCTTTCGGCAATCTGGCGATTCAGGTCCGCAAGCCTGTCTTCGACCCGCTTGGATAGCTCCCGCTCTTGGCGTTGCAGGGCTTCGGCCATTTGGCTTTGCTGCACGCTCTGGTTTTCGGCCATTTGCGCCAATCGTCCGGCCATTTCCAAACTATGGCGGCGATTTTCGTCAAGCC
>QCEM01000110.1 GCA_003280605.1 SAR116 cluster bacterium AG-355-O21
ACCAAGCGACGGCAACCCTTGATCGGTTAAGTGATCTTTTCGTGCAGCAAGCCCTCAGCAAACATAAGTTCGCTCGCGGTGATCAACTCAGCATGGTCGATGTCTATGCCGTCATGTTGCTTTCCTGGCACCCGGCGCTGCATGACTTATGTCAACGCTTGCCTGTGATTGTTGGTTTTTATGAAAATGTCTGGGCTGATCCACGGGTTCATACGGCATTTACCCAGCATAAGCTGCAGCAACCACCAAGCCTCTGACAGGCATATCTAAATTGCCATCGCCGCACGGCTGCCTTCTTCAATCGCCCGCTTTGCATCAAGCTCACCGGCCAAACGGGCGCCGCCGACAACACTATAAGCCTTTCCTGCAGATTTCAGCGCTGCGCTCAGCTGATCCTCAGGCTCCTGACCGGCACAAACGATAATGGTATCGGCAGCAATTAGGCGCGGCGCTCCTGCAACCGTGATATGAATGCCATCATCATCGATATGGCGGTAGTCAACAGCGGCAATCTGTTGGACGTTATTCCGCTGCAAAATGGCCTTATGAACCCAGCCCGTGGTAAGCCCCAAGGTCCGCCCAAACCGGTCCTGCTTACGCTGCAGCATGGTGATTTGCCGCCGCGGCATGACGGCGGGCAAGCCGGCGGCCTGCAAGCCGCCGTCGCTGTTCACGGCCATATCGATCCCCCAATAGGCTGCAAACGCCTCTGGATCCTGGTGGTGGTGATCGTCGCCGTCCAATAAAAACGCGGCCACGTCAAAACCAATCCCGCCACCGCCAATAATGGCGACAGTTTCACCGGCAACACGTTGGCGGCGCAGAATTTCTGCATAAAAGGCCACTTTTGGGTGGTCAATTCCGTCGATCACAGGTTGCCGTGCGGTCACGCCGGTGGCCACAACCACATGGTCGAAACTGTCTAATTCTGCACTTGTCGCAGGCGATTGCAGACGTATTTCGGCACCTTGTCGAATCAAGGCATTTTCAAAATAGGCAATGGTTTCCGCAAACTCTGCCTTACCCGGCACATGCTGTGCCAGATTGAATTGTCCGCCCAAACGATCGCTGGCTTCAAAAAGCACGACGTTATGGCCAATCCGGGCCGCCATCTCGGCGGCGGCAAGACCGCCGACACCGCCACCTGCGACAGCTACTTTTTTGGCCGACCGAGTCACTTTAACGGTGAACTCATCCTCTCGGCCTGCGCGTGGGTTAACCAGACAGCTGGCAAACTCGCCGGTAAAAATATGATCTAAACAGGCCTGATTACAGGCAATGCAGATATTAATTTCTTCAGATTTTCCGTTCCGCGCTTTCGCCGCAAAGGCTTCATCCGCCAGAAATGGCCGTGCCATTGAGATAAAATCAGCACGCCCCTCGGCCAAAATAGCTTCGGCAACGGCAGGTGTGTTAATCCGGTTGGAGGCCGCAACAGGGATTGTGACCGCCGCTTTGATCCGTTCTGACGCCGAAACAAAGGCGGCGCGGCACAGCTTGCGCAATGGTCGGAACCCGCGCCTCGTGCCAGCCAATACCTGTGGTCAAACTGTCCGCACCTGCCGCCTCCAGCAATGTCGCCAGTTCAACCAGCTCATCGCCCGTTAGCCCGCCTTCCACCAGGTCAAGCATCGACATGCGAAATGCGATTGCCAGGCCATCGCCGACGCAGCCGCGCACATGGCGCACAACCTCAACCGCTAAGCGTGCCCGATTGGCAAAACTTCCGCCCCAGTCATCCTCACGGTGGTTGGTGCGCGGTGACAGAAACTGTGTCAGCAAATAACCTTCCGAGCCCATGATCTCAACGCCGTCATATCCCGCCTGCTGGGCAAGCACGGCGCTGCGCCCATAGGCCTCAATGATGGCCGGAATCTCATCCGCTGCCAGCGCCCGTGGCTGATTGCGGTTTATCGGCGCCCGGATCGCCGATGGCGCGACAGCGTCAGGGCGCTTGGAATATCGGCCGGCATGTAACAATTGTAAGAATATACGGGCGCCAGCCGCGTGCACGGCAGCAGGGATGACAGCGTGTGTTTCAGCATGTTCGGCAGCATTGAACAGGCTATCGCCATCCCCGAACTCGCCGTCTTCGGTTGGTGAAAAACCACCGGTGACAATCAGCCCGGCACCACCTTCGGCGCGCGCCCGATAAAACGCCGCCAGGCGATCAAAAGCATCAGGCAAGCCTTCCATGCCGGTATGCATGGACCCCATCATCAAACGGTTTTCCAGGGTAACCGGGCCAATTTTCAACGGCTGAAATAAATGAGGATAACGCATGCCTAACTCCACAATTGCAATCGGCCGACGTCCCCACCCCGATGCCGGCTATGATGAGGCGTCGCCGTCTTCTTCTTGGTCTTTTTCGCGGCGACGATGGTATAGAACATAGATCACCGCCAGTGAAATGGCGAAACTAAACCATGTGATCGCATATTGCAGGTGGTCATTGCGC
>QCEM01000111.1 GCA_003280605.1 SAR116 cluster bacterium AG-355-O21
AAATGGCGCACCTGACCATGTCCGTCGGCCAGGATTTGAACCTCAATATGGCGCGGTTTTAAGAGGTATTTTTCGACCAGCAAGCGATCGTCACCAAATCCCGCCAAAGCTTCTCGGCGGGCCGAGTCAACGGCGGCATCGAGGGCATCTGCCGTCTCGACCACCCGCATACCTTTACCGCCGCCGCCGGCACTGGCCTTCAGCAGCACCGGATAGCCAATTTCATCGGCAGCGGACCGCAACTGCTGCAGGTCTTGATCGGCACCATGATATCCCGGCACCAACGGCACCCCTGCGGCTGCCATCAACTGCTTTGCTTCGGCTTTTGAGCCCATGGCCCTGATGGCGGCGGCACTTGGGCCAACCAGCACAAGACCGGCTGCGGCTAAGCGCTCTGCAAACGTCGCATTCTCCGCTAAAAAACCATAACCCGGGTGGATAGCCTCGGCACCGCTGGCAGCCGCGGCGGCCAGGATAGCGTCTTGATCAAGGTATGATTTCTGAGCTGCTGCCGGACCGATCAGATAGGCCTCATCTGCCATGGCCACATGCGGGGCATGGCGATCCGCATCTGAGTAAACAGCAATCACATGCAGGCCCATGGCCTTTGCGGTGCGGATGATTCGGCAGGCAACCTCGCCGCGATTGGCAATTAATAAGCGGCTAAACATTATCAGATTACTCCTGATTGCGTGGCCGGTGAAAAGCCACCACTCAACTCAACTTCAAGCAAACCCATTTGGATATGATAAGGCGTGCTGCCCGGTAAATCAGTGACCAATTGCTGATTGAAATCAGCACTTAAATGTTCACGCCAGCTGCCGTCGTCACAAAAATAATGCTGTTGAAGAAGCGCCATCCCGGTTTGTAATCGCTGCTGATCAGCCGCCGACCCGGTGCGGATATAACGCCGTGCACAGGTCTTCACAAACTCAGTTTGCGGCCAAATTCGCTTCCCAGCAACAAGCACCTGACCGCTTGCATCAACCTCGTCATATAAGCCGCCGCGCTGCAAATCTTGGCCATGCTCAAGGCCGAACTGAAACAGCTCATCGGCGATCGCCGTGAGCTGCGGCTTATCGAAACAGCTGGCGACCCGTTCAAGTAACCATGACCACTCGACCTGGTGGCCTGGTTCCAGACGCTGTCCCTGGGCCCGATCACGCTGCCAGTGGTGATCAAAATACTCAGCCAAATTGCCGCCTTTTGGATCAAACAACTTGTCTTCAAACAGGCTGATGATGGTATCCACGGTGTCGCGCACTTTGGCATGCGGCATGACTTCATTCAGCGCCAAGCAAGCTTCGAGTAAATGCATATGCGGGTTTTGCAAAAGCGGTCCATGCATCGGCCGCGCATCAGCATCTAAGGCCGTGTGCCAGCCACCTGCGGGCGCCGCCAAACGCGGCAGAACCGTGTCCAGGATGTCCCAGGCGAAATCAAGGGCTGCCGGCGCGCCTGTGGCGCGGTGATAATGGGCAAAAGCAAAAATCAAAAATGCGTGTAGATAAAAATCAATCTTGGCATCGACGACAGCACCGTCATCATCAAGGGCAAAGACCCAAGCACCATGATCGGCGCGATATCGCCCGGCAAGGACTTCAAACAAAGCATCGGCCATGTTGCGGTTATCGCTGTCATCGCCTATTTCAATGGCAACGGCGTAACAATACAGCTGACGGGCTTGAACCAGGCCGCGTCGTCGGCCCATCAAGAGCGGCCGCCGGTCTGCCGTCAGGCGTTCGTAATGGCAGCCCAGTCGATCATCCCACCCAACAGTGCGCCAAATTTCCCGCATCGCTTTGAGATAGTTACAAATGTCAAAGTCTTGGCCCATCGCTACATCCTGAAAACCCCAAACCGCGCAGGTTCGATTGGCTTATTCAGGGCCGCCGACAAACTTAGCCCAAGTACATGGCGCGTGTCCGCCGGATCAATAATGCCGTCATCCCAAAGTCGCGCGCTACCGAAATAGGGATGGCCCTGGGTTTCATACTGGGCGCGGATGGGTGACTTGAAGGCTTCTTCCTGATCGGCGGACCAGGTCTCGCCGCGTGCTTCCAAACCGTCTCTGCGAACAGTCGCAAGCACGGTTGCCGCCTGCTCTCCACCCATCACGGATACCCGTGCATTCGGCCAAAGATACAGCATCCGCGGTCCAAAAGCCCGGCCACACATGCCATAATTGCCGGCCCCAAAACTGCCGCCAACAACGACCGTAAATTTCGGCACGCCGGCGGTGGCAACCGCCGTCACTAACTTGGCACCATCTTTTGCGATACCGCCGGCCTCATATTTTTGCCCGACCATGAAACCGGAGATATTTTGTAAAAACACCAACGGAATCCCGCGCTGAGCGCAAAGTTCGATAAAATGCGCGCCTTTCTGTGCGGATTCCGAAAACAAGATGCCGTTATTGGCAAGAATGCCGACAGGA
>QCEM01000112.1 GCA_003280605.1 SAR116 cluster bacterium AG-355-O21
TTGACGTCTCGCGCAACACCTATAATGCGGTTCAAGGCCTGACAACGGTGATGAAACCAACTGTCGCTTTGGTCCAGGGCGGCTGTTTTGGCGGCGGCACCGGAATCTTAGCGGCCTGTGACGTGGTCATTGCCAGTGAAGATGCAATCTTTGCCATTACCGAGGCTCGCTGGGGGGTAATGGCGGGGATTATCGTGCCGCATTTAAATGCTGCGATCGGGCCGCGTAACCTGCGCCGATATGGCCTGACATGCGAGCGTTTTGGTGCCGACAAAGCGCTTGAAATGGGGCTTGTGCACCAAGTTTGCCCAACCGGTGACTTAGATGAAGCCGCAGCGCCCGTGATTGATCAATTATTGCTCAGCGCACCCGAGGCTTTGGCGCAAACAAAATACCGGACGCTGGCGGATGCCGGGCTGTTGATTGATGACGCCGCAGGCGAAGCCTTGGTGGTTGAACATTCTTTAAAACGGCAATCCAATGAAGCCATCGAAGGGTTGAATAGCTTTGCCGAGAAGCGTGATCCGTCCTGGTATCCTGGAGCCGCTTAAAACACGGGCCATGTAGATGTTTCAGTTAGACCCCCGCTTACAAGCTGATTCCGAAGCCATTGGTGACTTGCCGCTGTCGCAGGTCCGACTGGTGAACAATGCTGACTTTCCGTGGGTGCTGTTGATCCCTCGGCAAAATAACTTGCGCGAAATTCATCAATTATCGCCCTCCGATCAACGTCAATTCATTGCCGAGAGCAGTCACCTGTCAAAAGCCATGGCGGCGGCTTTCAATGCCGATAAGATGAACGTTGCGGCCCTTGGCAATATGGTGGCGCAACTGCACCTCCATGTGATTGTCCGCTGGGCCGGCGATATCTGCTGGCCAGGCCCGATCTGGGGGCAACACCAAGCCGCTCCGATGAGCGCTGATCAGCAGGCGGAGCGGCAGCAAATCATTGCGCATATCATCCACGATTGGCGATGACGGGCACGGCCCCACACATTCGTCTGCCGGCAGCTTTCATGGCCTGGTTCAAAGGCCGCGGCTGGCAGCCGCACCGGCATCAACTGGAAATGCTGGCGGCGGCGGAAGCAGCTGCCTCATGCCTGCTGGTCGCGCCCACCGGCGGCGGTAAAACGCTGGCCGGGTTTCTGCCCAGCCTGGTTGATTTAGCGACCACCCCACGGACCGGCCTGCACACGCTTTATATTTCGCCGTTAAAATCTTTAGCCGTCGATGTGCATCGCAATTTAGAGCAACCGATTGCAGAGATGGCGCTGCCGATTAGCGTTGAAACCCGCATCGGCGACACCCCTGCATCGAAGAAAAAACGGCAACAGGAAAAGTAAGTTATGAGCGAAGCGTTTACGATGGATCGAAATTTGGCCCTTGAGGCGGTTCGCGTGACCGAAGTTGCCGCATTGGCGGCATCCCGTTTAATGGGACGTGGTGATGAAAAAGCCGCGGATCAGGCCGCCGTCGATGCGATGCGCAGCGCTTTGAATGTGCTGGCCATTGACGGTACCGTTGTCATCGGTGAAGGCGAGCGCGACGAAGCGCCGATGCTGTATATCGGTGAAAAAGTTGGCCTTGGTGGTCCGCGCATTGATATCGCCCTTGATCCGTTGGAAGGAACAACAATCACGGCCAAAGGCGGCGCCAATGCTTTGGCGGTGATGGCAATGGCCAATGAGGGCGGCTTCCTGAATGCCCCTGACGTCTATATGGATAAAATTGCCATTGGCGGCGGCCTGGCGCCGGAGCTTGTCGATATCGATAACGAGCCGGAGGAAAATTTACGGGCCTTAGCGGCGGCAAAAAACTGTGACGTTGCAGATCTGGTAGCCTGTATCTTAGATCGTCCCCGCCATGCTGACCTGATTGCCGCTGTGCGGGCCGCCGGCGCGCGGATTCAATTGATCTCCGACGGCGATGTGTCCGGCGTGATCGCAACATCACAGCCAACCAGCGGTGTCGATATTTACTTTGGCTCGGGCGGTGCCCCGGAAGGGGTCTTGGCCGCTGCCGCTTTGCGGGCCATCGGTGGGCAAATGCAGGGCCGACTTATTTTCCGTAATGATGACGAGCGCGCCCGTGGTGCCAAATGGGGGATCGAAGATCTTGACCGTAAATATGGTTTAATGGATCTGGCCGGTGGTGATGTGATGTTTGCGGCAACGGGCGTCACCAATGGCTCCATGCTGCGAGGCGTGCGGCGGTTTTCAGGTGGTGCTTATACCCACTCAATTATCATGCGGTCGAAAACCGGCACGGTGCGGACCATCGAAGCCCATCATGACTTTTCCCGAAAAACCGCGATGACTGATATTTGACGCTGAAAGTTGCGCCGATGACAGTAATTCTTGGGGTTGAAAAATCTGTCACAGGCAAACTGTGGCAATCACGGGCGAAAGGCGACACGGAA
>QCEM01000113.1 GCA_003280605.1 SAR116 cluster bacterium AG-355-O21
TAAATTCTGACCGGTTGGGGTAGGGCGACCAAGAAGCAGCACAGACGGATTTCCGGGTAGTCAAACCAATTATCTATCCTTACCACTCAAACAAAATAACTTCGCTTAGTGTCGATATGACGTCTGATAAGGTGAGGGTGCCTCAATTTCTATTAGTGGGAACAAGATTGCGGGCCGATACAAATCGGGTGATCGCTAAATAAGCATCTGCAGACTTTCAAAGTATCATTTTATATAAAATCCCTTAAAAAAGAAAAACTCTGCCTCTGAACGAAACTGCGCGTATAATTATATTTCCTTTCGCTGAGCTCCATGAATGCTGCGTTATTCGTATGAGAAGCAAACCTTGATGGCATGGTTTAAAAGGAAGAGCATGATACTATAAATGAAAAATTCTTTGAAAGCATTTCCAATGTCCATAAACATAAATAAATTTATTCGCATCGCAAAATTTTTGTATCAAAATAGCAGTAATATACTCCTATTGGATATGATGAATTTCGCAAAAATATATTTTCCATCAAATGAAGATATTGCTTTATTGAGGTCTAAAGTACTTCTTGCAAATGGGCAAAAAAATTCTGCAGTTGAAAGTCTGTTAATCTGGCAGAAGGAAAATTATCCTTCATCAAAAGCTATGAATTTAATTGTTATGATTCACAATGACTCTAACTCTGATGAAATAAAAAAATATGCTTTTTGGTCAGTCATCATTGACCCCAGTCAAGAATTTAGTATTTCTCAACTTTTAGGTTTTTCTTTCCCAGAAAATGAACTGCAAAGGGAGATAAAAATACTGTATTGGTTATCGACTTTTTTTGGGACCCACGACCCGCGATTTGGAATTTTATTAAGAAAAGAATTTCAACGTGATCGAGAGGTATTTTTAGATTTATTGAATATTTTGGTTGAAAAGCATCCTTCTCAATCATGGCTCAGATACTTCCGTGCTCTGTTAGGAGTAGTCTTGGAAAACCAGCAGGAAATAGATCAAGATATTCAATTTTTAAGAAGAGACCGGAAAAATGATTTTCTCGCCAAATCTATTGATCGTATTAAAGGTTTTGGTAGATCTAAAGTTGATGTTTTTTATCAAAGATCAGACTTATTTAAATTTGCATTAAACATTTCAGAGATGAATAAAAAATCTTCGGATGACTTAATAATTGAATTTGGTGTTTATCAAGGAAAATCTACGCGAATGATTTCCAGTCTCATTAATAGAAGGCTTCATGCTTTCGATAGCTTCTTCGGATTACCTGAAGCTTGGGAAAATGAGCCAGCAGGAAGTTATTCAAATGAAGGTGAAATCCCTAAACTCCCAAAAAATGTTGTAATCCATAAAGGTTTGTTTTCTGATACATTGCCAATATTCAAAGAAAAATATAATCAAAATATCATATTTTTACATATAGACTGCGACTTATACACAAGTACAGCTGAAATTTTTAAGTATATGGAGAGTCGTTTTCAATGCGGCACCGTTATTGTATTTGATGAATACTTTGGGTATCCAGGTTTTGAAAATCACGAGTGTCGAGCATTTGAAGAGTTTCTTCATTGGAGTGATAGGAAAGCGAAAATTTTAGCAATTGGGCCTTTTACAAAACAGTTAGCAATTCAACTATTGTGATCTCCAATAATTTACATAGTGATATCGCCTTTATTATCAAAGGTATTGAATTTTATTAAAACACAAATACGACCCCACTATTTCCATTCCATATGGTTTCTGAATTTTATCCTACTAATCCAATTCAAAAATAAGCCTCGAACTCATTCTAAAAGTTATTGCCGAGCCTCAGGTTGGTAGCGGCTTTCATACTGAATTGTTTAATTCAGATAGTATCGGCGCAGCCCTTAGCAGGGTTTAACGTGTTACATTGATTGTGGATAGGTGTCGGTGACCTTATTAAAACTACCCCCACCTAGGCCATGGCTACCGCCCCGGGGTCGGTCCGGGTGCATCTGTGATCGCTTAGTAAAGTCTGGGTCAGACAGGTGATGTACAAACTGATGTACAAAACTTACCTATTGATCCAACCAAGTTCCCGGCTAACCTATTGAGATAGCTTAGACGCTACGGGTGATGGTGCTTTTTCAAGGGAATGAACCCAGCCCCTGGGCACCATTTAATCTATCTAAATAACCCCAAGTCACTGAGATATATATCGAAATCTATTCGAGTGTATTTTGGTGGGGTACAAATTGGCCTAGCCTTTTCATCCAACGGCCCAGCACCTCAATTGCGTAACCATTACCGTAGCTACTTCCTACGCCAGCAGTTGCCCATCCACCCACCTGATCAATT
>QCEM01000114.1 GCA_003280605.1 SAR116 cluster bacterium AG-355-O21
GAACCTGCTGAACATTTTTGTTTCCGTGGTGTTTGTGAACTCACCAACGGTTTTCCGGATTGTCCGGGGCCTGGCCATTGACATCAAGACCCGCGATTATGTTGCCGCCGCCCAGACCCGTGGTGAGCGGCCATGGTATATTATGCTCTGGGAGATTTTGCCGAACGCCCGCGGCCCGCTGATTGTGGATTTTTGTCTGCGCATTGGTTACACGACGATTTTGCTGGGTACCCTGGGGTTTTTTGGTCTTGGCGTCAGCCCGGAAAGTCCTGATTGGGGCATGACCATTAATGAAGGCCGCAAACTATTGGCCATTTATCCGCATTTAGCTTTGCCGCCGGCCCTTGCGCTGATGACCCTGGTGCTGGGCTTAAACTTGCTTGCCGACGGCTTGCGCGAAGAATCTTTGCGGGATTAGGAGGCGGCGGATGAGCGAACCAATCCTAGAAATCGAAAACCTGTACATCTCATTTTTCACCCGTGACTATGAAATTCCTGCGGTGATGGATTTCTCCTGCACGGTGATGCCGGGCGAAGTGATGGGATTGGTCGGGGAATCTGGTTGCGGTAAATCAACTGTCGCGCTTGGCATCATGCGTGATTTATCGAATGTGGGAAACATTACCGGCGGCACCATTAAATACCGCGGCCGTGATATGGGCGAGATGAGCGCCGCTGAGCTGCGCTCCATTCGTGGCTCGCGGATTGCGATGATCTATCAAGAGCCGATGGCCAGCCTTAACCCGGCGATGCGCATCGGTGAACAGTTGATGGAAGTGCCGCTGATCCACGAAAAGGTCAGCCGGGCGGAAGCATATCAACGCGCATTAGAGATGCTTGAATCCGTTAAACTGCCTGACCCGGCCCGCATCATGGCGGCATACCCGCATCAAATTTCCGGCGGCCAGCAGCAACGTATCGTGATTGCGATGGCATTGTTATCGAAGCCGGATCTGCTGCTGTTGGATGAGCCGACAACGGCGCTGGATGTGACCGTTGAGGCCGGTATAATTGAGCTGATCAAGGATCTGGGCCGCAAAACCGGTACCTCGATGCTGTTTATCTCGCATAATCTTGGCTTGATTTGCGAGATTTGCGACCGGATCACGGTGATGTATTCGGGTGAAGCTGTGGAAGTTGGCACGGTTGCTGAGGTTTTTGACCATATGCGGCATCCGTATACCCGCGGCCTTTTCAATTCCATTCCCTTGCCCGGTGCCGACAAAAATAATCGGCCATTAATCGCCATTCCGGGGCAATTACCGTTGCCACATGCGCGCCCGATGGGCTGTAACTTTCGACCGCGCTGTGATGAATTTGTCGACGGTGTTTGTAATCGCCGGGAAATTCCAATGCTTCCCGTTGAGACAAGCACGCAACATTTGTCGCGCTGTGAGCGGATGGCGGAGATTGACTGGCAAGCAGAACCAAAACGCCCGGTAGTTGCGAATGCGATCAAACCTGGAAAAGTGGTTTTGGCCGTCAAAGACCTGCGCAAATATTATGATGTTGCGGCGAATGAGATTTTCGGTGGCGGCGATGTTCGGACCGTGAAAGCAAATGAGACCATTTCGTTTGATGCACACGAGGCCGAAACAGTCGCTATTGTTGGGGAATCTGGCTGCGGCAAATCAACCCTCGCAAAGGTGTTGCTTGGCCTGGAGACAAAATCATCCGGCAGTGTCAGCCTTGGTGAACTTGAAATTGGAGATATTGGTATTGAGGACCGCAGCACCAAAACGGTGAGCGCCATTCAAATGGTTTTCCAAAACCCCTTTGATACCCTTAACCCCAGCCATGCCGTCGGTGCCCAAATCATCCGCACCCTGGAAAAGTTTAATATCGGCAACACTTACAAGGAACGCCGCCAGCGGATGTTTGAGCTGCTGGATTTGGTGAAATTACCTCGGGCATTTGAAAACCGTATGCCACGACAGCTTTCAGGTGGCCAAAAGCAGCGGATTGGTGTTGCGCGGGCCTTTGCAGGTGAGCCGAAATTAGTGGTGGCCGATGAGCCTGTATCGGCGCTTGATGTGTCGGTGCAAGCGGCGGTCACCGAATTGCTGATGGATATCCAACGCCAAGCCCGAACCACGATGCTGTTCATCAGCCATGACTTATCGGTGGTGCGATATATCGCTGATCGGGTGGTGGTGATGTACCTTGGCCATGTGGTCGAGCAGGGCAGCACCGATGATATCTTCTCGCCGCCTTACCACCCCTATACCGAAGCCTTGCTGTCGGCGATCCCAATTGCTGATACCAG
>QCEM01000115.1 GCA_003280605.1 SAR116 cluster bacterium AG-355-O21
GGAAATGTTTAATACCCTTCAATCTGAATCGATCTCGCGTGGTGGAGGTTGCATCGCTAAAGTCTTCTCGCAAAAACAAATATCAGCTGGCCCAGTTAATCTCGAAGAAGAGTTACGCGAAGCTTTAGATGTTTTCTCGGAGCTTTTAAAAACATGCACGCCAACGCAAGCGGACCATAAAAATATTTTGATGCAAAAAGCTATTTTGGCTGAGTCGCAAAACGAGTTTGATCCAGATAATTTGAATGATGGAAGAACCAAGAAGCTCTCAAGTATTGCGCAGCGCCGCGGACAAAAAATCTTTAGGAGCCAACTCATAGAAATTTATGATGGAAAGTGCGTGATCTCAAAAAGCGAGGTTCTTGAGGTTCTCCAAGCTGCTCATATTGTACCCTACAAAGGAAATGAAACTAACAAAGTGGACAATGGTCTTCTATTGAGATCAGACATACACGACCTTTTTGATCAGTTTTTAATAACGGTAGATCCAAAAGATTTTAAAATTAAAGTTTCAAAAAAATTGCAGAACTCTGAATATTTTATTTTCAATGGGCAGAAACTAGCAACGCCTTGTAAGAAGATAAAGTCGGCTAGTTCAAAAGCACTTGAGTGGCATTATCAACAAGCGCAGTTGCTGGGGATCTAGGCGCCACAAATTAGATTTCGGCGTTTATTCACCATTTTTTTTAAGATTTGATCAATTAATTGGTTTAACGACGATCATCGCGCTGGGAACTTTTCCCGGCAATTATAAAGATGCCAAACCAAAAAGCCGCCATCGGAATATATGTTACTGGCGGGACATAATGAGCGAGAAGCAACCCATCATAACCCCACTCGGCTGCGGTTGTCGTAAAAATACTCAGGTCTGACTCACGCATGAATAGGCCAACACATAGAGCGAATGACATAAACAAATGAATAGTACCTGCTCCAAACGCTGTCATCCCAATCACAGCCATTTTCGGATCTCCCGTCTAAAAATTTTGTCTGACTGATCTCATTTAAAATCATATTTAAGCGTCTGGAAAACTCGTCTTTTCTGAGCCATTTGTTGCCGCCGTTTTTCGGTCATGTAACATACTACCAGGTAAACACTATCCTTGATGACCGCTCGAATCTCATCATTCGTTCTGAGCTTGGATTTACTATATTTTTTTAATCCATTAGCTTTGAGCATCTCAACCAAAATGGATGATTTCACACCAAAGTTGATAAGTTGAGGGAACGATTTCCCTGATTTAATTCTTTTGATCTCATCCCACTTTTCAGTTGCTACGCCAACCACGCGTCCATCAGAATCCAGGATTGGCCCACCACTGTTCCCTGTTTGCATTGATGCGTCTATTTGGAAACGAGCAGCGTCGTCACCTATGCCAACGAGTGAAGAAACGCTTCCTGTGGTGGCTTTAACAGACTTGCTGACCTCATATCCAAAACCAAACCCAGCAACGATAATTTTATCCAGAAGATCTGCACCATCTCGGTTTATTGAGAAAACGCGAGAGGGTTGGATTTCAGACTTTAGAAGCGCTAGGTCATTCCGCTTGTCAGCATTAACTACGTTAGCTTTGAAAACCTCGCCTTTGTGCAGAATTCTCAAAGCCTGGCATCCTGCGATGACATGCTCATTAGTTACAAGATGGCCTTTTCGAGAGACTGCAAAGCTTGATCCAACTCCTGCCACACCGAGCTTTGGCTTAGCTTCTGCCTGTTGTCTCTGCTCTGCTTTACGACCTTCCTCGGCCTTACGTTTAGCTTCAGCACGACGACGCTCTTCAGCCTCACGCCTCGCTTTTGCTTGGCGTTGAGCATCATCTCTTTTTTTCTTTTCGATTGCTGCTTGCCTGGCTCTTTGAGCATCCCTGGCTCTTTGAGCATCCCTGGCTCTTTGAGCCTCAGCTAATTTCTTTTTTACAAATTTTTCGTCTTCTATTTGAGCTCCATCTCTCGCTTTACTGGGCATATTGGCAGCCAATAGAGATTGCGTTTGACGGTTTTTGATACAGTTTAGCTTCCTCCGTTTTAATTCATTTTCTAAATCCCAAATGTTTGAGGTGTGAAAAACACCTTTATCCTTGATATATCTGCAGAGAGTATCGATATGCAAACTCTTGAGTCTCATCGCAGAAATAGAACTATTGGTCATACACCCAGCCAACAT
>QCEM01000116.1 GCA_003280605.1 SAR116 cluster bacterium AG-355-O21
AGGAAACGGCGACCGCCCCATCGGCGGCATAAATATCGGCGACAGCTTCTTCGAAAGCCGCGCTTGTTGGCGTTCCCCTGCGGCCGTAACTGGAGGTCTTGGGGGCGTTTTCAGAGGCCGGTTCGGTCCGCCGCCGGCGGCGTTCCTGCATGCTCGGCGCTAAAATGGTCGAGGCGTGATAAACTGGCGGATTAACGGCACCAAAATGCTCAAACGGGTGGCGACCGGAATGGGTGAGCCGGGTTGAAAACCGACTTTTTTTCAACGACATAAAAATCAACTCCCTTTGCGACGGCGCGATCTTGGGTTTTTAAACGAGCGCGTCATTCAGCTATCATGGCATGCTACGTGGCGGCTAAAAATATTAAAACCCCGGACTTTTTTTTGAATCGGCAAGGTTTTTTTTGCTTCATGGTAATAAAAACCGTACGCATTTGCTTGCGTTCTGATGGTCGTTATGTTGAATTTGGACAGCCATGAAAGCGATCAATCCGCTGAGAGACAAGGTTATGGACAATCTTAGCCTTATTGGGGATTGGAATTTTCATGGTATGGGGCCAACGATTAGCGTAGCTGCGATGCAGCAATCTCACAAATCGCAAAAGTGCCCTGTTTTGGCATCAACAAATGATAAAGGTGGTTTCATTATGATGAAGACACTCAAAACCTTGGGCCTCAGCGCTGGGTTATTGGCGGCATTTGCCGTCACAGCCGGGACCGTGTCGGCACAAAGCACGCTAGATATCGTTAAAAAACGTGGCCATCTGCGCTGCCAGGTTGGCACGCCTTCAGCCGGGTTTTACAATTTAAAAGCAGACGGTACTTGGGTTGGTAGTGACGTGTCCGTTTGCCGGGCTGTTGCATCTGCTATTTTCAACGATCCAAATAAAGTCGAATTCCAGTCGGTGACCTCAACCGTTCGCTTCACAGCGCTGGCCAATGGTGAGTCAGACATGCTGTCACGGACGGCGACGTGGACTCTCTACCGTGACACCCAGCTTGGCCTGAATTTCACAGCCGTGAACTTCTATGACGGGCAAGGCTTCATGGTTCCAAAAGATGCCGGCATTAAAAGCACCATGGAACTTCAAGGTGCGACTGTTTGCGTTTTGACCGGTACGACCACCGAATTGAACCTGACAGACTACAGCCGGGCCAATAAACTCGACATTCAGCCTGTTGTGTTTGAGGACAAAGACGTGCGTGATTCAACTTATCTGAAGGGCGGCTGCGATGCCGTGACCAACGATAAGTCGGGCTTGGCCTCAAGCCGTGCCGGTTTCCCAGATCCAGGCGCGCATACCGTGCTGCCAGAAACGATCTCAAAAGAGCCGCTCGCCCCTGCCGTTCGCAAGGGTGATCCTCAGTGGGCCGACATCGTTCGTTGGACTGTCTTTGCGTTGATTGCAGCTGAAGAGCAAGGCATCACCAAAGCCAACGTCGCTCAAATGAAAGCATCACCGCCAAATCCTGAAGTTGCTCGGATGCTCGGCGTTGAAGGCGATCTGAACAAAGGTCTCGGCCTCAGCAAAGACTGGTTCTACAACATCGTTAGCAATGTTGGGAACTACGGCGAGATCTATGAAAAATACATGGGTGACAAATCGCCTGAAGCGATTGGTATTGCCCGTGCCGGCTCACAAAATGACTTGTGGACGCGTGGCGGCTTAATGTACGCCCCACCGTTCCGCTAAGAGCCGAACGATTATTTTGGACCCGGCGGAACATCGCCGGGTCCTTTATATATATGAAAACGAAAAACTTTACGCTAACACGAGGCACCAGATGGCCGTCATTGATAGTGGTAGCAAGCGGAATGATTCGCTTGGATTTGTAAACGACCAGCGGTTCCGCTCTGTTTTCTATCAAATTTTAGTTTTTGGCCTGGTCGCCTGGGTTGGTTGGTCATTATTCACAAACACCTCAAATAATTTAGCGGCACGAGGCATTGCCACCGGTCTGGACTTTTTGTCATCGACCGCAGGCTTTTCAATCGCCTGGTCTTTACTCGAATACAAACCAAACGATACCTATGGCTGGGTGTATGTTGTTGGCCTCACAAACACCTTATTTGTCGCCTTAATCTCGATTGTGCTGACAACCATACTCGGGTTTTTCGTTGGTATT
>QCEM01000117.1 GCA_003280605.1 SAR116 cluster bacterium AG-355-O21
CAGGCTATCAGATATGCTTAAATTATGGTCGAATTATGGTCTTTATAAGCGGTTTTGCAATGCGCCGGCGATGACGCCGCACATTGTTGGCCTTAATTCTGTGCAATCCGAGTTTTGACACCGAAGAAGCGGTCAATGCTGCGGTGGATCGCTTTGGCGATTTTTCGGCGATGGGTTCGGTTTTGCAGCAGCTTCTCATCGGTCCGATTGGACAGATAACCAAGCTCAACCAAAACCGACGGGATATCAGGTGCTTTTAAGACCGCGAACCCGGCAAACCTGTGACTGCGCCGCTGTGTCTTGATATCGCGTCTGAGTTCTTGCACCAAAGTACCGGCAAAGCGTGCCGAATGATTCATCGTCTCGCGCTGCGCCAGATCAATCAGAATATTTGCTACCTCGGCAGTTTCCTCGGTGAAGTCCATCCCGGCAATAATGTCTGATTTATTTTCCTGTGCGGCTAATTGTGCCGCTTCTTTGTCCGAGGCACGTTCGGACAAGGTGTAAACAGAGGCACCGCGATGCTGAGGGTCGGCCAAGCTGTCGGCATGGATCGAGATGAATAGGTCACCGCCGGCTGCGCGGGCCAAGGCGATTCGTTGCCGCAGTCTTAAGGACACATCACGATGCCGGGTCAACCGCACACGATAGCGACCGCTGCGCTCTAATACGGATTTCAATTCATGTGCCATGGACAAAACAATGGTTTTTTCATGCACGCCGCTGACCCCGATGGCGCCAGGGTCAACGCCGCCATGGCCGGGATCGAGAATAATTGTTTTCACCCGGTCTGCGGGAACTGTACTCGGCGGTGACACACGCGGGCGTGGCACTAATGCGGTGCGCTCGCTGTTTGCCATTTTGGCAAGTCGGCGCTGCTGTGAGGCATTGGTCTGGGCCATATAAGCTGACCGGCTGACGGGCTTTAAATCAATCACCAAGCGATGCAAAGGTGTCGATGCCGACGGCGCTAACATCAAGGTTTGGGCGATGCTCATTGGATTTTTGAGGTCAACCACAAGCCGCGATGTGCCGGCTTTGAACAAGCCGAAGCGAAAGCCGTTAATGCCGTCGACGGAGAGGGTTTTCTTAGTCATTTTAGGCCAAGACACTTCGCCAAGATCGACAACGATTCGATATGGGTTGGCCAATGTGAAGGTTTCAAACGGCACCGCAGCATTTAGATCTAATACCAAGCGGATTTTGTCGGGGTGTTGACCGGCACGAATATTCTCAACATGTGCACCGGCAGTTGTGCTGCCATGCTGAACGCCGGCAATCGCGCTGCCATGCAGCAGGGCGTAACATAAAATAAGCCCAAACATTACGTACAAGCGATTAATCAGCGTGAGCGGCTGCTTCTGTGCGGAAAGTCGCTGTGCCATTGGGTTCATGCGACGCTGCCAGTCCTCAAAAAACACTCTGCGGATTAATCTACGCAAAAATAATTTTCATGGCAAGATATTGTCGAAAAACAATTGCTTAAACCGGAGTCTTTTTATTTTGCTTTAAAAAAGTTAAGAAATCGTGTCGATCACGGGCACTCAGGAGGGATTTATTAATCTATTGTTTTAATTGATAGAAGTCTGTACCCTGTGAAAGTGGAATCGCCTGTGTTGCAGAAGTTTGCTTCGCCCCTCCGGCGCGCTCACAAACCGGGAACATAAGCATGCTCTCGGTGTCTACGACAGATGTATCAGAAATGAGAAAGACGCACGGTATGCGATTAACAGCGAGTGACCTGGTGGCAATCGGTTTGACGCAAGCGCGTTATGCCATGGCCATGGGGAACCCTGCACGCGCCCCGCTCGGGTGCACGTCGCCGGACCGATTGCGCAACCGCGCTTCACTGTTGAATGCGCGGTGTAAACCAGAAAACATTTCCTCAACTCCCGACTTTTGCGCGGCGCGCGTGCGCCATCAGGCAAGATCGCGACTCACCGCCACAGGCCGCAGTTGGAGGATCATGGAGAAGATCAAGAATGACCAAGCGTATGCTGATCGATTCGAGCCATGCGGAAGAAACCCGCGTGGTGGTGATGGACGAAAACCGACTTGAAGACGTTGATTACGAAAATAGCCTAAAGCA
>QCEM01000118.1 GCA_003280605.1 SAR116 cluster bacterium AG-355-O21
CTATACGGTGCCGGATTGCGCCTCAGTGAAGCTCTTGGTCTGGATTACCACCACTGGCCGATGGCTGATCAGATGGTGATTCGCGGCAAGGGTGATAAGGAACGCGAAGTGATCATCCTGCCGATCGTGCGCACCGCAATTGCTGACTATTTAAAGCTGTGTCCGCATCGTTTGCAAGCCGGCGGCCCGTTGTTTGTCGGTGTCCGTGGGAAACGTTTGGCAGCCGGTGTGGTTCAACGGGCGGTGCGCCAATTGCGGGCCGCCCTTGGCTTACCTGAAAGCGCAACGCCGCATGCATTGCGCCATTCCTTTGCCAGTCACCTATTGGCCGGTGGTGGGGATTTGCGGGCGATTCAAGAATTGCTTGGCCATGCGTCCCTGACGACAACTCAGCGCTACACAAAAATTGATGCAGAACGCTTAATCGACGTTCATAGCAGCACGCATCCACGGCAGTTCAAGCAGGATATTTGATCATCACGCACCTGCCGCGGGCGGTGGCCGGCAGGCAGTGGATGTTAGGGCGCTATGACCGCAGATTGGGGAGCAGTTGTTGGAGCCGGACACGCAGCCGGGCCAACTGCAGTTTGGAATATTCTTGGGTAAACAAAAACAATGTCCCCGGCCAGCGGTACCAGGTGTCTTGCTTCACATCGGGTGGAAAGACCGGGTCAGCGATGATGGCGACATGCGGCATCGCGGCATCGAATTCCAATAACGCTCGCGCCATATGATATTGCGCCGTGACGACGCGCACCGACGTGACCTCATAAAGGGCGGCCCAAAGTGCCGTTTCTTTGGCGTTGCCGACCGTATCGTGAGCAGCATATCCAAGCGTAATACAGCAAGAAATTAACCGGTCTAATTTGGTATCTAGCTTGGCGCCGCGGGCGATCGCGGTGAGCGAGCGGGTGCTGAAATCAGCGTGTACACCGGAAATAAGTAATTGCTCAATTTGGCCGCTGGTCAGCAGCGCCAGGCCGCTGGTCACGCGCAAAGGGCCGCCTGTGAGAACAACGGCCGCCCCGCTTGTGACGCCTTGTCGGCGATGATCAGGTTGCGGCATAGCTTTGACATAGGCAATAAAACCATACAGCCAGCCACCGATTGCAGCCACCAAGAGGACCGCGATCAAACCCAGGATCAAGCGTCGCTGGGCCCGTTTTTTGCGCTGCCGCTTGGATACAAATACCCGCATTTTGCCCTCAAGGAAGCCGCGCCAGGGTAAGCAAAACCGCAGCCCGCGTGACCACAACGGCGAAGATGGCCGTCAGCACAGGTACAGCGGCAAGCAGCAGCCAATCGAAACCGGTTAAGCGTAGATATTTCATAATGCCACTTAACCCGATTTGGCCGCCATCAGGGCCAAAAAATACGTCAAGACCGCTGATGATGGCAACCGCTGCTAATGCGCCGAAGACCGAGCCGATCAAGGTCAACCGAAAGATATGGCGTTGAAACTGTGCGGCAATGAAACTGTCACCGGCGCCGATGATATGCATAAGTTCAATATCGCGGTGATGAACCTGTACGCCGGTGCGCACAGCCAGGAAAATAACACTGGCGGTGACGATAATGACCAGCCCAAGAATGACACTGGCCAGCCCGGCGAGCATTTGTGCCAATTGCGTGACACCGCTTAGCCAGCGGCGGTGGTCGTCAACAGTCACATCGGCAATCTGCCTTCGCAGAATGGTTTGCAGGGCCTTGGCCGTCAAAGTGGCGCTGTCGGCCAGCCGGATATCAATCAGTCGAGGCAATGGCAAAGTTACAACCACATCAGCCCCCAGCCAGGGGGTAAGCAAGGCCTCCGAGCGGCTGCGATCAAGTGCAACAGCCTTTGTCACATCAGGTATTTGGGTCAATAAATCCAACACCAAAGCTTGCGCCTCAGCACCGTCAACAGCCTTCGGATCCGCTTCAATGGGAATGGGTATTTGCACGGTCATGACGCCAACCAACTGATTTTGCCAGCGTTTCTCCATGCCGATTGCCGACAGCCCCGCCGCTAAGGCGAGGCATGCCAACAACGCCATGA
>QCEM01000119.1 GCA_003280605.1 SAR116 cluster bacterium AG-355-O21
GATTTGCCGGGTTCTTCTCATAACCATACATAAGCCGAGATCCCAGTGCACCTTAAAGATTGCCGGTCTCCTTAATCTGCATAACCATCGCCAAGGGATCAATCAGCACAGCCAGTGCCGCTCATATGGCCACCGACTGTGTTGACGGTGATCTTGGTTAAATGCCGGCTGTGCTTGTGAGAGAAAACTGCCTCTGACATGCCGTCAAAGCGTTTGCGTGCCCGCAAGCATGATTGCCAGGCCGTCAC
Organism: SAR116 cluster bacterium AG-355-O21; assembly: GCA_003280605.1. Taxonomy (GTDB): domain Bacteria; phylum Pseudomonadota; class Alphaproteobacteria; order Thalassobaculales; family Thalassobaculaceae; genus TMED26. Next base: position 249 of record QCEM01000119.1, read on the forward strand.
GATGGATCCCGGCGGAGCATAGCGGCCGAGATTTTCGTTTTATCAACGGCGCTGCTGGCATATATTAACGGCTCAGACTGTTAAAACAAAAAGCCAAAGTTAAAACATGCTTCGGACAACCAGCTAAGAGCTTATACATGCGATGGATTTTGGCAGCTGATGGCGAGTTTTTTGACCGATTGCGTACATATACGGAAAGATATCGATGGTTGGATTGATCGGCAAGACTGCGATTTACAAGCAAGAAAATGAAAATTTTCTGGTGGATGAATATTTAAATAGCAATCATGATATGGGTTATATACTGCAAAAACATGGCCGCTCAATTATCGCGCAGCACCCAAAGCATCAGGAAATTTATAATTTTAATCTCAAAACTTCGAAAATTCCTAATCAGAACACCATGTCTCCAGAATAATTATCATACGCAGAGGAACTGCGGCAAATACCGTTGGGTATATTTGTACATCAGTTTGGACATCACCAAAGAAAATTATAATATTCAGGATGCGCCCGCCCGAATTGCAAAGTTTAAAGGTCTAATTCAAAAATGGCGGGATCTATTGAGTAAAATTGATACGACAAACGTTGCAGATGTGACGTCGCTTTATAAGCGTGAAATCTGGAACAACGTTAACGTTGCCACTCATGGAATGTGAGGCTCGCTTCTGATTGTTTTCTACCGGCGGCTAATATTGGCCGCCGGTTTAGCTCATAATCTGATTGGAATAAAATGTGGTTCAGATAGGTCGTTTCCTTCGCTGGCTTACCGAGTTACTGGCATTCTTTGGTTGCGTAGCAGTTTTTTTAATGATGGCGCACATAACCATTGATGTATTGTTCCGGCTGCTAGAATTTCCGATACCCGCAACAGTAACTATCGTTCCCCATTATTATATGTTGCCTATCATTTTTCTTCCATTAGCTTTTACCGAACGAAACGACGCGCACATTACAGTAGAAGTTCTGGTTCAGCTACTGAGCAGTTCTATTCAGAAAGTGTTGGCGATGTTGGCTTGGGCTGTTTCTATAGGTGTCTTTGGGCTCCTGTTTTATCAAACACTTCTGGACGCGTTCGACAAGACTCAGAAAGGCACTTTTATGATGGAACTCGATTGGAAGATTTGGATTTGGCCATCCTATTATTTCCTACCAATCGGCTTTGGCTTAGTGATTTTAGTTTTAGTATACCGCATTGTGATCACAATTACAGGCGGAACGAGTGGCCTTGGTGAAGTCAAACATGACGCCTTCGCCGCTCCCGAGGCTGAGCACGAAAAGTCTAAGGTTGGCGACTGATCAATGTTTGATTTCCTAGATTTATCAAGGACTGACATCGGGTTAATTGGGCTTGGTGTGCTCCTGCTATTAATTCTTTTGCGCATGCCGATTGGTATTGCACTTATAGCAGTCTCATTTGTTGGTATATGGGTGTTGCTAAATCTTAAAGCGGCTTGGGGCATCCTGACGGCAGTACCATACGACTTTGGCGCGAAGTGGTCTCTTACATCGGTACCGATGTTCTTGTTAATGGGCTTCTGCTGTTATCACGCTGGATTGACTCGGGGGCTTTTCGACGCTGCGAGGAAATGGATGTCTGGTCTACCTGGTGGTTTGGCTGTGGCAACAGTATTCGGCGCGGCTGGCTTCTCTGCTGTGACAGGTTCGTCGGTGGCTTGCGCCGCTGCAATGGGCCGGATCGCTGTTCCAGAAATGATGCGAAACAATTATGATCCAACGCTTGCCACCGGGACTGTTGCAGTCGCGGGTACG